>NZ_JBHWEB010000119.1:0-27996 GCF_042734395.1 Amycolatopsis sp. NPDC059657
AACGCCCGGTCCCATTCCGAACCCGGAAGCTAAGCCTGGTAGCGCCGATGGTACTGCAACCGAAGGGTTGTGGGAGAGTAGGACGCCGCCGAACTTACGTTGGAAGAGGCCCGAGGTCTCGGTCGAGAACAGCAATGTTCTCCCGAACCTCGGGCCTTTTTCATACCCCAAAACCAGCCCACCCCACCCCCGGCTTGCCGGGCCGGGCTGGCCAGCCGGAGCCCGGCCGGAAGCCGGTGCGGGAACCGCGGACACGCGTACCCAGCCCGCGGACACGCGTGCAGGGAACGCGGACACGCGTACACAGCGAGCAAGCCACCACCCGAAGATCAACTCACTCACCGCGCGCGCGAACTTGCTCCCCGCGCACGCCAACCTGCCTCCCGTGCACGCGAACTTGCTCCCCGGGCACGCGAACCTGCCCGTCCCGCACACCTGTTCGCCGCTTCCGCGCGACACGCCGGCCACCGACCCCGCACGCGTCGTCCATCCATGAACGCGCGTCGTCCGGCTGTGCACGCATCCCGTCCGGCCAGGGACGGTCCCGACGCTCAGGGCTCGCGAGCCGACCGCTCGGGCACCCGTGTCCCACCTTGGGCGGGGGCGACACGCCGATGTCTGACTTATGAGATCGGCACCGCATTCGCGGTAGGGTTGTCATAACCGTTGTGGAGGGGGAAGCCGATGTCCGCGTTGCCTGGCGAGCTGCTGCCCGACTTCGTTTCTGACGCCTATCACGGGATTCCCGTGGTCGATGCCGGGTTGGCGAGGCTCGGGCTTCGGCGGGAAGACCTCTACGTCGCCGTCCGCAAGGGCGTCGAGGAACGCGGGCTGGTCACCGAGTTCGATCCGAGCACCGCGGACGGACTGCGCGACTGGATGGCCAGGGTGCGCGAGCTGCGCCGGCTTTATCACCGCAAGGGGTGGACGCCGGAGAACCGGGCCAACGCCCCGTTCATGGTGAGCCCGGATGGGGACATCTACGTCGGGGTCATGCAGGGCAACGAGCACACCGGCAATCCGGACGGCAGGCTGGAGAGCTACCACGAGATCGGGGCGGTCAACGCGAACCTGACCGCGCACAACGACCTCGTCGGTATGGCGATTCCGGGTATCGACGAATACCTCGGGCTCGACAAGGCGGAGGTCGCCAAGACCTGGTTCGTCGTCACGCGGTACGAAGAGGACAAGAGCGGGGAGCGGCGGGTGCACATCGAGGTGTCGCAGCCGGCGCCGACGAGCCAGGGGCAGAAGATCACCTCGTGGGCGAAGCGGTTGTGCCTGGCGCCGATCGGATTCAAGCCGGTGGTGCGGGTGGATTCCCCGGTCAGGGAAGGATCGCTCGTCACCGTTGAGATGCGCTGACCCCGACGCGCGGCGGCGGAGCAGGCGAACAACAATGGCGGGATCATGGTTACCCCCGAGCGGATCACGCTGGCCCGTAAGCGGCGCAGCCTCACCGTTGCCGAGTTGGCGCGGCGGCTGGACGTCAGCGCGCAGAGCGTGACCAACTACGAGCGTGGCAGGCAGCAACCCAGTAGCGGGACGCTGCGCCGACTGGCCTTGGTGCTTGGCTTTCCCGAGGCCTTCTTCGTGGCGCCTCCCGGCGAAGAGGTGCCTGAGGCGGCCGTTGCCTTCCGGGCGCGGAGCAAGCTGAGCTTGGGGAAGCGGGCGTCGGCGGTGAGTGCCGGGGTGCTGGCGGTCGAGTTCAACACCTGGCTCGAGGAGACTTTCCGGTTGCCTGAACCGGATCTGCCCACCCTCGACCACCCGGATCCCGAGACCGCCGCGGAGATGACGCGTGCGAGGTGGGGACTCGGGAACGAGCCGATCCCGAATGTCATTCACCTGCTCGAAGCCCATGGCGTGCGGGTGTTCTCGCTGGCGACCGAGCATTCGGAGGTCGACGCCTTCTCCTTCTGGCAGGCGAGTACGCCCTTCGTCTTCCTGAACACAGGCAAGACGCCGGAACGCAGCCGGTTCGACGCCGCGCACGAACTCGGGCACCTTGTCATGCATGCCGGGGCACGGGAGTCGCGCGGACCCGAGGCGGAACAGCAGGCCAACGCGTTCGCCGGCGCCTTCTTGATGCCGGAGTCGAGCGTGCGCGCGCGGATGCCGCAGGCGCCGTTGATCGACCAGATCCTTGAGGGCAAACAGATCTGGCGGGTTTCCGCGCTCGCGCTCACCTACCGGCTGCACGAGCTCGACATGCTCAGCGACTGGCAATACCGATCGGCGTGCGTTGAGCTGAGCAGGCTCGGTTACCGCAAGGGCGAGCCGGACGGGATTCCCGGCGAGACCTCGCAACTGCTGACCAAGGTCTTCGCCGCGCTCAGGGAAAACGGCAAGAGCGTGCGTGACGTCGCCGCCGAACTGCGGCTCGGGTCGCATGACCTTTCCGGGATGATGTTCGGGCTTGTCGTCACCGCCGTCTCGACGCGGCATCGGCCGCAGCCTTCACCGCCGGGGCGGCCGCGGCTGACCGTCGTTTAGCGCTCCAGGGCTGGGAAACGCAGTTCGTTGCGGTCGATCTTGGCGTTGGCGGCGGCGAAGAGGTCGAGGCCGAGTACATCGGCCAGGCGCACCAGATACAAGGTCACGTCGGCGATCTCGTCGAGGACGTTGGCTTCCAGCGCGGGGTCGTTGCGCCAGGCCTTGGCTTCGTCCGGGGTGAGCCATTGGAACAGCGACGTCAGTTCGCCCACCTCGCCGGACAAGGCCATGACCAGGTTCTTTGGCGTGTGGTACGGCTCCCAGTCGCGGGCGGCGGCGAAGTCGCGCAGGCGCTGGATGAGGTCTTCGAGGGTCACCCGGCCAGTATGGCGAACTCGGACGGTGACGGTCACCCAGAGCAAACGGCCGTATGGCGGACACCCGTTGACGTGCAAATTGCAGATTGCATAGCGTGAGTACCGGTCGGGGCCGCTCATGGAAGGAGCTGGGCCGACTTGAGGTATGCCGAGACGCTGCGTAGCCGGGTGACGGTGCTGGTGCCTACCGTTGCCTTGGTGTTCGTCGCCATTGTGGTCGCGGGATTGCTCATCCGGCAGGCCGCGCTGGTGCGGAACTTCGCCGAGCAGGGTGTGCGTGCGGCGAGTGAGGCGTCGCGATTCATTACGGCGCAACAGGAGTCGCGGTCTGTGGCGGTCAGGGCCGGACGGTCGGCCGCCGAGTTCAACCAGGCCATCGATGGGGCGATCACCAAGCTCGAAGGGTTCGCGCGGGATGCGCCGGACGCGCGGCTGGCCGTTGAACAGGAGACGGCCGTGCAGTTGCTGCGGGCCACCGAGGGGATGTTCCGTACCGATCTGCTGGCGGCGGCCGGGTCGGTGTCCGTGCGGGGAAACCGGGAATATGCCTCGCAAATCGGTACCTACCATGCGAATCTCGAAGCGGCAGGCGGGAAGCTCAGCGCGCATGGAACCGAGCTCTATACCGATCTGATCGGCAGTGAGAGCTGGAGCCGGGTGACCGCCGTCGAGTACGCGCTGGTCACCGGGGGCTCGCCGCCGATCGCCGATGCCGACTGGCGGGCGGCGGCGCGGGATGTCGGTGATCGGCTTTCCGCCTTGTATGTGCAGCAAAGTACGTATGCGACTCAGCTTGCCGTCGACAGTGGACGGCGCACGCTGACCGGGGCGCTCGCCGCGGGGGCGGCGATTTTGATCTTGGCTGGACTGGTGTTCTGCCTGGCGACACAGCTGACCGGGCGGATGCGGGGGCCGGTGTTGCGGGCGCCCGCGGCGCCGCTTTCGTTACGGACCGTGCGATCGTCGACGGTGGCTCCGCCAGACAATCGCACCATGCAAGCCGTGCTGGAGGGGCTTCGTCAGCGGTGACTTTCCGTAGCATATTAGGCCGAAAAGACTACGCGGTTGGCCCACACGCTCGGTTGCGGCGGTGCGGCAAAATGGCCGAGATGAGTTCGACGACGGATCTGCGCGGGTATTTGCGCACCTTGGACGCGGAAACGCTGATCGAGCTCCTCCATGCCCAAGCCGGCCGGGATCCCGAGCTGCGGCGTGCGCTCGAGCTGAAGGCGGGCACGCAGGGTGGCGATGTCGCCGAGGCGCATCGGCTGCTCGACACCGCGGCCGTCGGCGGCAGTTTCGAGTACGCGACCAAGGTCGGGTCCGTATTGGACACTTTGCAGCGCCTGCTCGACGCGGGCAGCCGCGCCGACCTGGCGCCGCTCGCCAGGCGCACGGTCGACGACATCAGCCGGGTGCTGGAGCAGATCGACGACTACTCGGGTGTGGTCTATGACGAGCTCGAACGGGCCGTCGATCTCTACGCGCGTGCGTGCGTGGCGCATCCGCCGGACGTGAACGGGCTCGCTGACTGGATCTTGCGTATCGAGTTCGGTGACCGCGACTGGCCGGAGATCGAGCTCGCCGACTTCGCGCAGGCGTTGGGCGACAAGGGCATCGCCCGTATCAAGTCCACTGTGGACAAGATGATCGCCGACGGTGTCGACGATCATCGGCTGGCGACGGCCGAGCGGCTCAGGGAGGACATCGCCGAGATCTCGGGCGATGTCGACGCGCTCGTCGCCATCCTCTCGGCGAAACCGCCGAGGCTGGACATCAGCCTCAAGATCGTCAGGGTGCTGCGCGGCGCCGGGCGGCACGCCGAGGCCATCGCGCACGCGGCCAAGGCGCTCGCCCACGACAAGGGACCCGCGCGGGCTCCGGTGGTCGACGAGCTGGCCGGCGCGTACCAGGAAGCAGGGCAGGTCGACGAGGCGCTCACCTTGCGTCGCACCGAGTTCGACCGCAAACCGTCGCACGCCGCCTACCTGGCCCTACGCGAGGCGGCGATCGAGCGTGGACAGTGGCCGTCGCAGAAGCGGGCCGCGCTGTCGTTGCTGCGGGAGCGGGCCGACGAGGACGCGGCCATCGCCGACGAGCTGGTCCGCGTGCTGCTGACCGAGGAACGGCCGGATGAGGCCTGGCGGGTGTCGACCCGGTACGGCGGGTCGCTCGAACTGCGGCTGGAACTCGCCGAACTGCGCGAACAAGATCATCCGGTCGAAGTGATCCCGGTTTACAAGATTCATGTCGACGAATTGATCGCGCACAAAGATCCTTTTTACTACCGGGAAGCGGCCAAGCAGCTGCGGAAACTCCGGACTTTGCACAAACGGGCGGACAGTGCTGAGGAATTCAGCTCGTACCTGGCCGATCTGGTGGAAACTCACAAACGTAAGACCCGTTTGATCGCCGAGGTCCGCAACGCGAGAATCGCGCTGCCCAAGGTGGTTCGGGCGTAACTTCCAGCAGGGTCCCGTCGTTATCCCCATCGAGCTCGTCCCGCGATTAAGCCGGGGCGACGGCCGATTCGGGATCCCTGCTCGAATCCAGGCGACCGCGCCCGCCTGAAAACCGTCGCCCCGGCATTTGCGTTGTCCGGCGAGTCCTCCCGAAAAATGCCGATCGGATACGGCAAGCTGTCACGTGCTTTCGTTACGTGACAACGTGTGGAGGACTCAGCATGGCGGGATACGCCGTCGTCGACCTCGAAACGACCGGGCTTGATTCCACCCGCCGGGATCGCATTGTCGAATTGTCCGTGGTGCACGTTTCGCCGACCGGGGAGATCACCGGCCAGTGGGAAACGCTGGTCAACCCGCGCCGTGACCTCGGGCCGCAGCGCATCCACCGCGTGACGGCGGCACAGATCCTGCGCGCGCCGACGTTCGACCTGGTCGCGGGCGAGCTTGCCCGGCTGCTGGCCGGCCGGGTCGTGGTCGCGCACAACCTCCGCTTCGACGGCGGCTTCCTCGCTTCCGAGTACGCGCGTCACGGCTACCGCGTCCCGCTCGGGCCACATGTCGGCATGTGCACGATGCAGCTTGGCCAGCGCTATCTGCCCGGCGCGGGACGCAGCCTGGCCGACTGCTGTGCCGCCTTCGGCATCACCATCGAGGACGCGCACCGTGCCAGCGCCGACGCGTTCGCCACCGCGCGGCTGCTCGGCGGCTACCTGCGCATGGATCCCGAAGGACCGCGCTGGCGGCAGGAACTCGAACTCGCCGGTGAGCATCCGTGGCCCGCGTTCTTCGGGGACGAGGCGCCGTGGATGGCCAGGGAACACGCCGAAGCCCGTGACGAGCACTTCCTCGCCAGGCTGGTGGAGAACCTGCCGACCACGCACACCGACGGCGAGCAGACGGCCTACCTCGCTTCACTCGATCAGGCACTCTTGGACCGGCACATCTCCGTCGCCGAGGCCGACGCGCTGGTCACCATCGCCGCCGAACTCGGCATCGACCGGATCTCCGCGACCGGTCTGCACCGCGCCTATCTCGGCCAGCTGGCGACCGCCGCGCTCGTCGACGGCCGCGTCACCGACGCCGAGCTGGCCGATCTCCGCCAGGTCGGTGACCTGCTCGGACTCACCGTCTACGACGTCGACCAGGCACTGCGTGACGCCCCGCGCGGCCGTCCGCCGGTGGTCGACCGGTTCGTGCTCGAACGCGGGGACCGGGTCGTGTTCACCGGCGAGATGAGCCAGCCGCGTCCCGACTGGGAGCAGCGCGCGCTCGACGCCGGCCTCAACGTCCACCCCGCTGTCACGAAGAAGGTGAAACTCCTGGTCGCGGCCGATCCCGACACGCTGTCCGGCAAGGGCAGGAAGGCCAGGGACTACGGCATTCCGGTGATCACCGAGGACGCGTTCGCCGGCATGCTCGATCGGGGTCTTTGACGGTGCCGGAATCCGCGATGGAAGCATGTGCGGCATGAGCCCGGTGAGTCGTGTGCGCAAGAGGGTTTCCGAGCCCGAGCCGCAGAGTGTGAACGGTCTTTTCAAGGACATCCTCAAGGACTTCGCGTCCGTCGGCACCGAGCCGGACCCGCTGGAAGTCGAGCTGCTGACCTCCGAGGTGACCGGGCAGTGGTGGGACTTCCCGCTCGAGGAGGACGAGTCGCCGCTCGGCCTGGAGCTGATCGGCTTCGCGAGCCGCAAGATCACCCCCGGCGCCGCCGCGCTGCTGGCCGCGCTCAAGGTGCTCGGCGAGACCGAGGAAGAGCGCGAGGAGGCCGCGTCCGCACTGGAAACCGTGCTGGGCCGCGGTATCCCGGCCCCCGACTGGGCGGACACGCTCGGCGAGGTCACGCTCGGCGAGTGCGTCGCGAGCCGTGACGTCTACGGCGACGAGACCTCGCTGCTGTGCACCTTCAGCTACGGCGAGGCCAAGCACGGCCTGCTCGCGCTGCTGGACTTCACCGACGGCGGCCGGGTGCGCGACGTCGTCGTGGTCGACTCGCCCGACGAGGTGCTCGCCGACATGCGCAAGCAGGCGGCCGAGGACAGCGACCTGGTTTCGATCGTCGACATCGAGCCTGCGCGGGCGCATCAGCTGCTCGCCGACGGTTTCGCGACCACGGACGCGATCGAAGAGCCCGACGTCAGCGAGGACTTCGCCCGGTTCCGCACGCTCGCGCTGGCACGGCTGCGTGCCTTCCCCGAGCCCGCCGAGTCGCCCGATCTGCAGGAACTGACCGACGAGGCGCGCGACGAGGTCGTCGCCGGGTTCCTCGCGGCGGAGCACGAGGTCGAGGACAACGAGGCGACTCGCGCGGTGGCGCGGCTGCTCGTCGACTACGGCTGCGAGTACGAGCCCGTCAACCCGCTGCGGGTCGGGCCGGAGAAGCTCGCGCGGTTCCTCGAGACGCTGCTGGACGGCGAGTTCGAGCTCGACGAAGAGCACGAGCCGGTGCTCGGCGACGTGCTGCTCGCCTGGGCGGGCTGGGGCGCCGACCGCGCCGGTGTGCCGGACGCCGCCAAGCTGGCGCTGCTCAGCGCGGTCGCGGACTACCTGGAGGAGTTCGGGCAGGACGACGACTCGGCCGCCGACGTCTACCTCGACGGCACCGAGGAGTTCGACAGCGCCGAGGAGCTGGCCGCGACCATCGAGCGCCGCATGTTCGCCATCCCGTCGGTGTACGCCGAGATCGGCGACGAGGAACTCGAGCTGGAGCCCACCGACCCCGAGCAGCGCAGGCTGCTGGTGATCGGCGAGCACCCCGAGTACCACGAGGCATTGGCGGCCGAGGAGTTCGACGGCGAGCCGCGGATGCAGCTCGCGCTGAAGACGGCCGTGGTGGATCAGCTCTGGGACAACGAGCCTGCCGAGGTCTGGGCGGCGGCGTCGAGGCTCTCCGAAAGCGGGGCGGAGCGCGACGACGTGCTCGAGCGGCTGATCGAGGTGCTGGCGAAGCAGCTTCAGCCCGCTGGGACCGACGAGCTGGCCTTCGACCTCGACGAGTACCGCAAGGCACTCACCCAGATGTGACGGCTAACCGACCGGCGGACTGGCCTCCCTGACATCGGCGGCCTTCCGCCGTCGGTCACCGAACGCATCGTCGAGGTCGACGACGAAGGTGCCCAGCGCCATGGCGACCAACAACGCCATGCCGAGCAGCGCACCGATCCAAGTCATGATGAGTGAAAACATTTCTGGCCTCCCCGCAGGTCAGGAGTGGTGTGAACTGACTTAAGCGTGGCTCCCGTCAACCCCTACTGGTATCGGCCAAGCGGTTACAGCTGCGCAGCGTTGCTCGGCCGATCGGCCGACACCCCCGGCACCGAGTGGTCGCGGTCAGCGACCGAGACCGGTCGGAACCGATGCCACTCACCGGGACGGCCTAGTCCGGCTCTTCAAGGCTGTTACGAACGCCCTGATGGATGTTCTGACGTTCCATCAGGGGCGTTCGTTACGACGGGTCCGGCCGTGCGTCGAAAGTGGCCCGCGAGTCGAGGATCTCGGGAACGTGGTGCTCCGACCATTCGCCGATCGCGTTGAGTAGTTTTCCGGCGTCGATGCCGAGCGCGGTGAGCGTGTATTCGACCCGCGGCGGGACGGTCGGATAGACCTTTCGCGCGGCGAGACCGTCGCGCTCGAGCGCGCGCAATGTCTGCGTGAGCATCTTCTGGGTGATCCCGGTCAGCCTGCGGCGGAGTTCGTTGAACCGCATCGGGCCGCCGTGCTGGCGCAGAGCCGAGACCACGAGCAGGGTCCATTTGTTGGCCAGTACGTCGAGCACGGTCCGCGCGGGGCAATCGTCGAGGTACGAATCCACCCAGCTCTTGTCGGGCTGCAGGTGGCGGACGGTATCCATGAGGTACCTGGATATCAAAAAGGTGCCTTCTTCACAAGGGTGACCATCGCACCGAGTATTGACCTCATGAAGATGCGAGCGGTCAGTCAGTCGGTTTTCGGTGGTCCGGAGGTGCTGGAGATGGTCGAGGTCGACCGTCCGGCGCCGGGTGACGGCGAGGTTGTGGTCAAGGTGCACGCGGTCGCGGTCAACCCGGCGGATTGGCGGCTGCGGTCCGGTCAGATCCGGTACTTCGGGGAGCCGCCGTTCACGCTCGGCTGCGACGTCTCGGGCGTCGTCGCAGCGACCGGGCCTGGCGCGGACAAGTTCGAGGCGGGCGACGAGGTCTTCGGGATGTTGCTGTCGCCCGCCGGTGCCTACGCCGAGTACGTGGTGCTCGCGCAGGATTCGCTGACGCGCAAACCGAAAAGCCTTGATCACGTGCACGCCGCCGCGTTGCCGGTCGCCGCGCTGACGGCTTGGCAGGGCCTCGCGAAGCTGCGATCGGGTGATCGCGTGCTCATTCAGGCGGCGGCAGGCGGAGTCGGCCACCTGGCCGTCCAGTTCGCGCGCGAACGCGGCGCCACGGTCATCGGCACGGCGCGGGCCGCCAAGCACGAGTTCCTCCGCGACCTGGGTGCCGACCAGCTGATCGACTACACGACCGAGGACTTCACCAAGATCGAGCCGGTGGACGTCGTGCTGGACCTGGTCGGCGGCGACGTGGCGCAGCCGTCACTCGAATTGGTGAAACCGGGCGGGGTTTTCGTCGACGCGCTCGGCTCCGACCAGCTCGCGGCGCAGCCCGGCTACTTCCGGCTGTACTGCGAGGCGAACGGCGACGAGCTGGCGAAGATCGCCGAGCTGGTCGACGCGGGCACGGTCAAGGTCCACGTCGAGAAGGTGTTGCCGCTGGACAAGGTCGCCGAGGCGCACCGGCTGGTCGAAACCGGCCGGACCACGGGCAAGATCGTGCTGACGCCCTAGAGCTTGCGCAGGCGGACCCGGTTGATCGAGTGGTCGCAGTCCTTGCGCAGCACGAGCGTCGCGCGCGGCCTGGTGGGCTTGATGTTGTCCACCAGGTTCGGCTCGTTGATCGTGCGCCAGAGATGCCGTGCTTCGGCGCGGGCTTCGTCGTCCGGCAGGCCCGCGAAGTGGTGGAAGTGCGAGGCCGGGTCCGCGAACGCGGTGTGCCGCAGCTTGAGGAACCGCTCGATGTACCAGCGCTCGATGTCGGCGCTGTTCGCGTCGACATAGATCGAGAAGTCGAACAGGTCGGAGACGGTCAGGCGCGGGCCGGGCTGCAGCACGTTCAAGCCCTCGATGATGAGGATGTCCGGCCGCTGCACGACCTGCTCCTGATCAGGGAGGATGTCGTACGCCATGTGCGAGTACACCGGCGCGCTGACCCGCTCGGCACCCGACTTCACGTCGGTCACGAAGCGCAGCAGCGCGCGGCGGTCGTAGCTCTCCGGGAAACCCTTGCGGTGCATGATCCCGCGCCGCATCAGCTCGGCGCGCGGGTACAGGAACCCGTCGGTGGTGACCAGGTCGACGCGGGGATGGTCCGGCCAGCGGGCCAGCAGCGTGCGCAGGATGCGCGCGGTGGTCGACTTGCCGACCGCGACGCTTCCGGCGATGCCGATCACGTACGGGACCTTGGTGTCCTTGCTGTCTTCGCCGAGGAACGTGGTGGTCGCCTCGTACAGGCGCTGCCTGGCGGCGACCTGCAGATTGATCAGCCGGGAAAGGGGGAGGTAGACCTCGGCCACCTCGGCCAGGTCGACCTGCTCACCGAGGCCGCGCAGGCGCAGCAGCTCATCGGCTGTCAGTGGTAGCGGGGTCGAGCTACGCAGCTCGCGCCACTGTTCACGGTGAAGCTCCACGTACGGGCTGAGCTCACGTACCCGCGGCATGCGCATCTCCTGCCGTTTGCGTACAACTGCGTAACGCCATACCAACGGTAGGCCAGACGGCGCGCAAACGCGCTGTGATGTAGTCCACCCCTTATACGGGTGGCGTCAGCGGGCGGAAAAGACCTCTTCCCAGGCGGCCGCTACTTGGCGTGCGCAGGTCTGGGGTGCGACGCCCCCGACGCCGGTACCCAAACCGGGCATCGCGATGGTATCGACGGCCTGGCGTACCTCAAGTCCCTGCTCGAGCTGGCCGTCTCGCCATTTCAGGAAGACCGCGCGCGCCGCAAGATAGGGGTGCACGGTGTCGTCCGGCAGCCGCTCTCCCGGCTGGCGCATGGTCGGCGCGCTGATGAGCCACGCAGGCGCCGTTTCGCCTGTGGGAACGACCACAGCCTCGCCGACCGGCAGCTCGCCGCCGTGAAAATGCAGCACCGCGCTGCGGACGTTCTGCTCGACACCGGGATAGGCACGCGCGTAGACCGCGTCGATGCCGCCGCGCATCCAGCCGAGCGAGTTGGCTGGGCTGACCACGGCCTGTGCGACGACGTCGAGCACCGACCCGCGGTGTACCCGGACAGATCCGTCCACTGTGTCCAGTACGGACTCCCAGGCGCGGGCTAACGGTTCATCGACGGCGCACAGCACCAGCTCCGGAGTCCGGGAGAAAAGCCGCTGCTCCCGGCCGGTGTGTGTGCCCGATTCGGCGGTCACGGCTCCAGCATGTCAAAAAACGCCACCGCTGGTAACCGTTTGGGCTACCGGCTGTCCGAGTGAAAGTGCCCACTGTGGTTGTGACTAGCCTGGCGGTGTGTCACGGATCGCCTATTTCGGCCCACAGGGAACGTTCACCGAGCAGGCCGCGCGCGCACTCGCCGCGGCAGGCGACGAACTCGTGCCGGCGGTGACCATCCGCGCCGCGCTCGCGATGGTCCGCGAAGGCGCGGCCGACGGCGCCTGCGTGCCGGTGGAGAACTCGGTCGAAGGCGCGATCACGCCGACGCTCGACGGGCTCAACGAAGGTTCCCCGCTGGTCGCCGTGGCCGAGTGGCTGCTTCCGGTGCACTTCAGCATCCTGGTTCGGCCCGGCACGACCGAGGTCAAGACCGTCGCCAGCTACCCGCCCGCGCTGTCGCAGGTGCGGCTCTGGCTGGAGGAGAACCTGCCGGACGCGCGGCAGGTCGCGACCTCGTCGACCGCCGCGGCCGCCGTCGCGGTGGACGCGGGTGAGGTCGACGCCGCGGTCTGCGCGCCGGTCGCCGCCGAGCACTACCCGCTCGAGGTGCTGGCCACCGGGGTCGCCGACCTGCGTGACGCGCAGACCAGGTTCCTGTTGTTCAAGCAGCCGGGTGAGATCCCGGCGCCGACCGGCGCCGACCGGACGTCGATCATCGCGTCCACTCCGAACCGCACAGGCACGCTCGCCGAACTGCTCACCGAGCTGGCCTTCCGTGGTATCAACCTGACCAAATTGGACGCCAGGCCGACCCGGAACAACTTCGGCGAGTACCACTTTTTCATCGACTTCGAAGGCCACATCGCGGAGCCGCGGATCGGGGACGCACTGGCGGCGCTGCGCCGCCGCTGCTCCAACGTCCGCTTCCTCGGCTCGCATCCGCGCGCCGACGGCGTCGAGGCCACTGTCCAGCCGGACGCGGGCAACGAGGACTTCAATCAGGCGGCCCACTGGGTCGAGGCCGTCCGCAAGGGAGATCTGGCGTGAGGCTGTTCCTGATCAGGCACGGGCAGACCATCGGCAACGTGCGCGGCGCGCTCGACACGCAGCTGCCGGGCCCGCCGCTCACCGAGCTCGGTCAGGAGCAGGCCAACGCGCTGGTCGACACCCTGCGCGAGGAGCCGATCGTCGCGGTCTACGCGTCACAGGCCGTCCGCGCGCGGCAGACCGCCGCGCCGCTGGCCGCCGCGCTCGGCCACGAGGTCCAGGTGATCGACGGCGTCAAGGAGGTCGCCGCCGGTGAGCTCGAAGGCGCGACCGACCCCGAGTCGACCCACCTGTACCTGCAGGTCGCGCACAGCTGGCTCCAGGGCGACCTCGGCGTGCGGATGCCGGGCGGCGAGAGCGGCGAAGAAGTCCAGTCGCGGATGCTCACGGCCATCGGCGACCTGCGCGCGAAGCACGAGGAGACCGACCCCGAAGGCATCATCGTGCTGGTCAGCCATGGCGCCGCGATGCGGCTGACCGGCGAATGGCTGGCGGCCAACGTCCGGCCGGAGATCGCCGACAAGGGCTTCATCCCGAACACCGGCATCATCGTGTTCGAGACGGTCGCCGACGGTGGCTGGCACTGTCACAGCTGGGCTGGTCTCCCGCTCGACTAGCACGCATCCGCATGGACGATTACTTTTCCTGCGGTGGGGAATTCACCAGGTAGAGGGAACAGGTGCAACCCGGACACGGGCTGGACGTCTATCCAGTAGTTCCTCACCAGCACAGGGAGGCGAAAGACCATGGTGCGAAACCAAGTCACGCGCGTCGGGGTGATCGCGGGTTCGGTGGCGATGGCCGCCGTGCTCGCCGCATGCGGGAACAGTCCGTCCAACAACACGGCCACGCCGCCGTCGTCCAATCCGGTTCCACCCTCCTCGTCGTCGTCGGAAACTCCGCAGAGTCCCGCCGAGCCGACGTCGACCGTGCAGCAGGCCGCGCCCAAGCCGGATGACGGGCTCTGCAAGTCCAAAGACGTGCAGCTCAGCCTCGGTACGGGGGACGGGGCCGCGGGCACGGTGTATCGGCCGCTGCTGATCAAGAACGTCAGCGGGAAGCCGTGCACGATCCAGGGCTTCCCCGGCATCTCCTACGTCGCGGGCGCCGACGGCCACCAGGTCGGCAAGGACGCCTTCCGCGACGGCACCAAGGGCGAGGCCATTAACCTCGCGAACGGGCAGTCGGCCGCCGCCGACATCGGGTTCGTGCAGGTGCGCAACTACGACTCTGCGGTCTGCCGTCCGACCGAGGTCAAGGGACTGCGCGTCTACCTGCCGCAGGAAACCGCGTCGAACTTCGTCGCGGCGCCGGGAACCGGTTGTGCCGGCAAGGAAATCCCCGGTAACCAGCTGACCGTGAAAACCGTGCACAAGGCCTAAATTCGTGCGCAGATCTGCTTGGCCTGCTCCAAATGCCTGTGCCCGGCGGTCTCGTTGAAATGGAGGCTGATCACCATGCGGCTCACCGCGTCGACATGGTTGGACAGCTCCTGGTAGTTCTTGTTCGCCTCGGCCGCGGCGGCCGCCAGTTCGCGCGCCGCCGTGACCTGGTGAACGAGCCCTGGTGCGAGCAAACCCGTCTGCGAACGGCTGATGGTCACCGGCAGTTCGCCCATCCGGTCCAGGGTTTCGCAGGCGGCCTTGGCGTCGTCGACCGCGCCCGCGCTCGCCGCGGAGGCTCCCCACAGCACGGCGAGAATTCCGCTGCCGATCACGAAACCGATTACTCCGGCCAAAACCAATGGTCTTCGGGAAGCTGGAACCTCATCCGGAGCCACGTCGGTCTCCGGAGCGGCGGCAACGTCCATGGTGCGCCTCCCTGCTGCAGGGTCGGCTGATATTTCAGCACCAAAACGCCCGTAATTCATCGGGCCGATCGCACTAATTCACGGTTGTGCGCAGGCTGTTACCGGACGGACGTCCAGCGAAAACGTCCGTAACGCCGTTGCGGAGAACGCGCCGATGCCGATCAGCAGCACCCCGGAGACCAGGAAGGTCGCGCTCGACGTGCCGAGCGCGCGGGTCAGCAGCCCGCCGAGCAGCGCGCCGACCGGCACCGCTCCCCAGGCGACCGTGCGCCAGACGCCGAGCACGCGGCCGAGGAACTCGCTGGGCACCAAGGAATGCCGGACGGTGCCGAGCACGACGTTGACCGCCACGATCGCCGCCGCGAACAGGCCGAACAACGTCGCCGACACCACGGGCTGGGTGATCAGGCCCATCCCGCCGATGCCGAGTCCGCAGCAGACGATCCCGCTGCTCAGCACCGAGCCGCGGCTGGTCCGCTTGATCAGTTTCGGTGCCACGGCGGCACCGATGAGCCCACCGACGCCGCCGATGAGCGCGAAGAAGCCGAAGGTCGCTTCGCTCAGCTGTGCGTCTTCGAGCGCGTAGAGCACGAGTTGTGCTTGCGCCAGCTCGGAAGTGAGGCTGACCAGCCCGGCGATGACCACCAGCCGCAGCATCAGCCGATGCCGCACGAGCCAGCCGATGCCCTCCGCGAGATCCGCGCGCAGCCGGGTCGGCTCGGCGCTCGGCGTTGGATTTTTGGCGCGGTACGAGCCGGCGAGCGCGATCAGAAGTCCCGCCGACAGTGCGAAACCCGCCGAGTTGAGCAGGAACGGGAAGACCGCGAACAACGCGAACGTCGCGCTGCCGATCGGTCCGCCGAGGAACGTCTGCCCGACGATCTCGCAGGCCTGGAGCTTGCTGTTGGCGCTCTCCAGCCGGTCGTGGTCGACGACCGCCGGGATGAGCACGTTGGCCGCGCTGTCGGCGATGGTCTCCGCGGTCCCGATCAGCAACGCCGCCACGTAGACGACCGCGATCGTCACGCCGCCGGTGTAGACGAGCACCGCCATCGCGCCGACGACCACGGCACGCGCGAGGTTCGCGTAGATCATCGCCTTGCGGCGGTCGATCCGGTCCACCAGCGCGCCCGCGACCAGCGCGAACAACAGCCACGGCAGGAACTGCGTCGCCGACAGTCCGGCGATGAGCACGGGGTCGCGGGTCAGCGTGGCCGCGAGCAAGGGGAACGCCACTTTGCCGATGCCATCGCCGAGATTGGAGACCGCGCTCGACGACAGCAACCAAAGAAGTCTTCGGTCTGCCCCTGAGCTCACGGCTTCGCTCATTGTGCCTCCCCAGCACGAGTCGGAGTCGTTCACTGACTGTGCGTTAGAGGCTACCGCAGAATGTCTCTCAGAGTGGTTGAGTCTTCACTACGAGTTCCCGATCATGCTTCGGCGGTGGTTTCCTCGCAGAAAGCCCACAAACTCGCGCGCTGGGCTGCGGATTCCTTAGTCCACGGGAAGTAGTGCGCCGGCCGGGGTGCCCGATCGTGCCAGAACAGCCCGGTTTCCCGTGCGGCTTCCGGTGCGGATGCCAGCCACACCACGGTGTCGGCGCCCTCGTCGGCGTCCCGCAGCAGTGGTCCCATGACGGTCGCGAACCCGGGAAGCGAGTCGCTGACACCCGGCGTCGCCGCCAGCCCGGATGCATGCTGTGGACGGTGATCCCGTCACCCTTGAGCCGTTCGGCCCACTGGCTCGCGAGCACGACCTGCATCCGTTTTGTCCGGGAATAGGCGGTCGCGCCGCGGTACTTTCCTTGGCGGAACTGAGGATCTTGGTCGTAGAGCTTCTGGCTGTACATCCCGCCCGAGCTGACGAAGATGACCCGGCCTTTCGCCCTGATCAGCGCGGGCACCAGCATGCCGGTCAGCAGAAACGGCCCGAGCACATGAGTGGCGAGCGTGACTTCGTTGCCCTCACTGGTCTCCTGCCTGCTCGGCAGCAGCACCCCGGCGTTGTGGACGAGTACGTCGAGCGTGTCGTGCCTGGCCACGAACTCGGCCGCGAACTCCCTGACGGTGTCCACAAGGGACATATCGCAGAGTTCGACGTGGAGTTCGGCATCGGGAAACCGTTCGGCCAGCTCTTCTTTGGCTTGTTGCCCCTTGACGAGATCTCTGACTCCCAAGTGAACGGTCGCCCCGAGCTCCGCGAACTTCGTCGCGGCCGCTCGCCCCAGTCCACTGTTCGCGCCGGTGACCAGCACGCGCTTGCCGCGCATGCCCTGCAGCGGCGCCCAGCCCTTGCTGCGCAGGCGATAGCCGAGCTTGGTGTAACCCGGGACGAGCGTCCGGTCGGCCAGGGTGTCCAGAAGCTTGAGCATCGCCCCACCCTGTCATCCAGGGCTCCCCCAAGCGAGGTCTTGGCCCCAATGTGGCATTCGTCAGCTTCTAGGGACCGAAGGACGCATTGGGGATTTCGCGCCGGGTCAGCCCCAGCCGAGTTCGTGCAGGCGGGCGTCGTCGATGCCGAAGTGGTGCCCGATCTCGTGCAGCACCGTGATCAGGATTTCCTCGACGACCTCGTCCTCGGATTCGCACATGCCGAGGATGGGTTCGCGGTAGATGGAGATGCGGTCCGGCAGCACGCCGCCGTAGTCCGTGCGGCGCTCGGTCAGCGCGATTCCGTGGTACAGCCCCAAGATCGACGGTTCCTCGGCGTTGAACTCCTCGACCAGCACGACGACGTTGTCCATCGCGCGTGCGAAGTCGGGTGGGAGCTCGTCGAGTGCCTCGGACACCAGTTCCTCGAAACGGTGTCGCGTCATCTCCACGGGCATCGGGTCAGCCGCCGCTGGTCGGCGTCGGGGAAGCCGAGGCGGAGTCGGACGGCGGCGGTGCGTCGCCCTGCGGGCCGGCCTTGACGCTGCCGGTGACCGCCGCGAGGCCGCTGCCGTCTTCGAGTTTCGCGGCGACCTTGCAGTTGACCAGCGTCGAGCCCGCGTCCCAGCTTTCCGTCTCGCGGGTGTCCCAGGTGAGGATGAGCTTCTTGTCGCCGAGGTCGGCGCCGCCGGTGTACTCGCCGGCTGCCTTGGTGCACTCGGTGTCCAACCAGGTCTTCTGGTTGTCCTGCGACGGGTAGCTGTCCGGGAACTTCGTCTTCAGGTCGAGCTTGGCGATGATCTCGTACGAGTGCTCACGCGCGCAGTCGACCGGGTCGCCTGGGCCCTTGCCGGCGAGGCCGAGGCAGATGCCCGGCTCCCAGACCAGCGACTGCTGCTGGTCCTTCGCCGAGCCGGTCAGCGGCTGCAGCCCGCCGCCGGGACCTGTCCACTGCAGACCGCAGCGGAGCTGGCGGTTGCCCGCCGCCCACTGCGCCGCCGTCGGGCGCAGGATGTTGACCGTGAACTTGCCGTACGGGTCCAGCGGCTTGCCGAGGTAGTTCTTCGCGTTGCCCGTGCAGTGCTCCTGGGCGATGCGCTCCCACAGCGAGATGTCCGGGGTCGGCACACCCTTCGGGTACTGGCCGCCGATGTCCTCGACGCTGGTGACCTCGAACAGGTGCGACTCGGCGCACGGCACGATGTGGACGTCGGCGGCGTCCTTCTGCTTCCAGTTGAGGCAACTGCCCGCCGGAGACTTGAACGCCTCCTCCGCGGCTGGCGACAGCTTGCCGCCGCCTGGCCCTGTCCCGCTGCCGCCGGTGGCGTCATCGGTCCACGAGAAAGCGACACTGAGCCCGAGTGCGATCAGCGCGCCGACGAACGCACCCGCCATGACCAGGCGAGTACGCACCGCTTCGAGCGCGATCCTCGGGGAACGAAACCGTCCAGGCTCTTGAGACATCTACTCCATGATGCCCGCGTTGCTCGCACATCGCGCGAGCCGGGTGACTAGTGTTGATGTGACTTCATGCGATTTGGGAGCGTTCGATGACGGATGACCAGAGCTACGGGGGACAGCAACCGCCAGAACCACCTCGGCGGGGGTCCATGCGTTTTCAGGACGAGAACACTCAGGTGCGGCCGCCGACCCTCGGTGAGCAGCGCGCCCGCCAGCAGGCGCTCGCCCAGGAACAGCAGAACGAGCAGGAGATTCAGGTCGCCGAGGGCAAGTCGGCGACCAAGCGGAAGATCCTGATCGGCTCCGGTGTGACGGTGGGCCTGGTCGGGCTGATCGCGACCTTCTACACGGTCGCCGCGCCGCAGGGCACCACGACGGCCGTCTGCACCGACAAGAACGGCATCGTCCAGGACGACAACGACTGTGACGAGACGTACGTGTCGAGTCACAACGGCTATCACTCCGGTGGCTTCTTCTTCATCCCGATCCCCGGCGGTGGCGGTTACAACCAGTACCGCTACAACTACGGCGGGCAGGGGCTCGTCGGCCAGCCGGTGCGCGGTGGCTCGTTCGACCCGCCGTCCGGTCGCACGACCGTGAACACCAAGTCCGGCAAGACCGTCCAGCGCGGCGGGTTCGGCATCAGCGGTAAGAGCAGCAGTGGCGGAACCAGCGGCACCAGTGGCAAGAGCGGGGGCTCGTAAGTGCGTAGGGATTCCAGTACCCCTCGGCGGGACTGGCAGCGGATCGTCGAAGAACAGGGCCTGATTTTCGGCACTCCCGCGCGCTATGGCACCGGGCAGGCCCGGCCGTACTGGGACGAGTCGGTCCACTATGTCTTCGAGATGGACGAGATCCTCTCGGTCGAGGCGGACGTCGAGGTGCTGCACTCGATGTGCCTCGACGCGGTCGAGCACGTCGTGCTGACCGAGCGCTACCGCGACTTCGGCATCCCCGAGTGGGTGTGGCCGCACATCGCGGAGTCGTGGCGGCGCCAGGACCCGCACACCTACGGCCGGTTCGATCTGCGCTACGACGGCAAGAGCCCGGCGAAGCTGCTGGAGTACAACGCCGACACGCCGACGTCGCTGCTCGAGGCGGCCGTCGTGCAGTGGCACTGGAAGACCGACGTCTTCCCCGAGGACGACCAGTGGAACTCCATCCACGAGAAGCTGGTCGAGCGCTGGGGCGAGGTCGGCGAGCGGCTGCCGTCGAAGGAGCTGCACTTCACCTGGTCGACAGCGGACCCGACCGGCGAGGACCACGTCACCACGGCGTACCTGCAGGAGACCGCGGCCGAGGCCGGGCTCGACACGGTCGGTCTCGCGATCGAGGAGCTCGGCTGGGACCCCGTGCTGCGGCGGTTCGTCGACCTCGAAGAGGCGCCGATCAACACGGTGGTGAAGCTCTACCCGTGGGAGTGGCTGGTCGAGGAGGAGTTCGGCAAGTTCGCCGTCGAATCCATCCCGGCGACGCTCTGGGTCGAGCCGCTGTGGAAGATGCTGCTGTCAAACAAGGCGCTGCTGGCGATCCTCTGGGAGAACTACCCGGGGCACCCGAACCTGCTGCCCGCGTTCCTCGACGACCCCGGCCTGCTCACCGAGTACGTGCGCAAGCCGAAGCTGGGCCGCGAAGGCGCCAACGTCTCGATCGTGGCCCCTGGCTACGAGACGCAGACCGGCGGCGTCTACGGCGCGGAAGGCTTCGTCTACCAGGCGTTCGACCCGCTGCCGGAGTTCAACGGCTTCCGGCCCGCGCTCGGCGCCTGGGTGGTCGGCGACAACGCCGCCGGCCTGGGCATCAGGGAAACAGCTGGTCTCGTTACCGACGACGGTGCCGCATTTGTCCCACATAGGATCCCCGAGTCGTGATACAAGCATCACCGTCCACTTGAGACCTGAATACCTGGAGACCCTGTGCAGACCACCCTCGCGTTGTCGGAGAACTTCGGTGGAAACCTCGTCCGGGGGATCGGCGCGATCCTGCTCTACGGCGTGGTCGGGCTGATTTTGATGTTCGCCGGGTTCTGGGCGATCGACTGGACCACACCGGGCAAGCTCGCGAAGCTGATCACCCGAGGCCTGCCGAACGCGGTCATCGTGACCGCGTCCGGGATGCTGTCGATGGCCTTCATCATCGTGGTGGCCATCGCGAACTCGGCCAGCGACCTGACCGAGGGCCTGATCACCTCGCTCGTCTACGGCCTGATCGGGATCGTCGTCCAGGTGCTCGCGGTGCGGCTGCTCGAGTGGGCGACCCGCATCGACGTCGGCTCGACGATCGAGAGCGAGACGTTCGCGCCAGCCAGCATCGTCGTGGCCGCCGTGCACATCGCGCTCGGTCTCGTGGTGGCCGTCGCCATCTCCTGACGCTACCGTCGGGTAGGTGAAACTTCTCCGCACGCCGGACGACCGGTTCACCGACCTGACCGACTTTCCGTACGACCCGCACTACGCCGATCTCTCGGACGGAGTGCGGGTCGCTTACGTTGAGGCCGGCGAGGGCCCGCCGGTGCTGCTGCTGCACGGCGAACCGAGCTGGTCCTACCTCTACCGCACGATGATCCCGGTGCTGGCCGCCGCCGGGTTCCGCGCCATCGCGCCGGATCTCGTCGGCTTCGGGCGGTCCGACAAGCCCGTGTCGAAGGGCGACCACAGCTACGCGCGGCACGTCGGCTGGATGCGTGAGCTGGCGTTCGACGTGCTCGACCTGCGTGACGTGACCATGGTCGGCCAGGACTGGGGCGGGCTGATCGGGCTGCGCCTGGTCGCCGAGAACGCCGACCGGTTCGCCGCGGTCGTCGCCGCCAACACCGGGCTGCCGACCGGCGACACACGGATGCCGGACGTCTGGTGGTCGTTCCGCGAAGCCGTCGAGAAGGCGCCGGTGCTCGACATCGGCCGGTTCGTCCAGTCCGGCTGCCGGACGCGGCTGGCTCCCGAGGTGCTGGCCGCCTACAACGCTCCGTTCCCGAACGAGACGTTCAAATCCGGCCCGCGCGCGATGCCCGGCCTGGTGCCGAACAGTCCCGACGACCCGGCGTCCGAGGCGAACCGCGCCGCCTGGGCCATGCTGACCAAGCTGGATTTGCCGTTCCTGTGCGCGTTTTCGGACAGCGACCCGATCACCGGGCCGATGTCGCCGATCCTGCAGCGGACCATGCCGGGCGCCGAGGGCCGTGACCATCCGGTCATCGTGAACGCCGGGCACTTCCTCCAAGAAGACGCTGGTGTCGCCCTTGCCGAGGCGGTCGTGCGCTTCCGAGTAACCTAGCCCGCGTGATTGACCCCAGGACTCTGCGCGAAGACCCGGATGCCGTGCGCGCCTCGCAGCGCGCGCGTGGTGAGGACGAGGGAGTGGTCGACAAGCTGCTCTCCCTCGACACCAAACGGCGGTCCGCGATCGCCAGTGCCGACAAGCTGCGCGCCGAGCAGAAGTCGCTGGGCAAGCTCGTCGGCAAGTCCAAGGGCGAGGAGCGCGAAGCGCTGCTGACCAAGGGCAAGGAGCTTTCCGCGCAGGTCAAGGCGGCCGAGGCCGAGCAGACCTCGGCTTCCGAGGAGTTCGAGGCGCTGCACCGGCTGGTGCCGAACCTCGTCCACCTCGACGTGCCAGAAGGCGGCGAGGACGACTACGTGGTCCTCAAGACCGTCGGCGAGCCGCCGAAGTTCGACTTCACCCCGCGCGATCACCTCGAGCTCATGGAAGGCCTCAAGGCCGTCGACATGGAGCGCGGGGCCAAGGTCTCCGGCTCGCGGTTCTACTTCCTCACCGGCATCGGCGCCCAGCTGCAGCTCGGCCTGCTGAACATGGCCGTCGCGCAGGCCGTCGAGAACGGGTTCATCCCGATGATCACCCCGTCGCTGGTGCGGCCGGAGATCATGGCTGGCACCGGTTTCCTCGGCGCGCACGCGTCGGAGGTCTACAGCCTGCGTGACGACGACCTGTACCTGGTCGGCACGTCGGAGGTGCCGCTCGCCGGCTTCCACGCCGACGAGATCCTGGACCTCAAGGAAGGTCCGATGCGGTACGCGGGCTGGTCGTCCTGCTACCGGCGCGAAGCCGGGTCGTACGGCAAGGACACCCGCGGCATCATCCGCGTGCACCAGTTCGACAAGGTCGAGATGTTCGTCTACGCCAAGCCGGAGGACGCCGAGGCGGAGCACGCGCGGCTGCTCGACTGGGAAGAGCAGATGCTCGCCAAGATCGAGGTGCCGTACCGGATCATCGACACCGCGGCAGGCGACCTCGGCACCTCGGCTTCGCGCAAGTACGACAGCGAGGCCTGGATCCCGACGCAGGAGGCGTACCGCGAGCTGACCTCGACCTCGAACTGCACCACGTTCCAGGCTCGCAGGCTCGGCATCCGCTACCGCGACGAGAACGGCAAGCCGCAGACCGTCGCGACGCTCAACGGCACGCTGGCCACCACCCGCTGGATCGTCGCGATCCTCGAGAACCACCAGCAGGAAGACGGTTCCGTGCGCGTTCCCGAGGCGCTGCGTCCGTTCATCGGCGGCAAAGAAATCCTTTCGCCAGTGCGCTAAGCGTTACTGCGTTAGGGTGCATCGCGTGAAGATCAAGCTGGCAGTGGCACTAGCGGGACTGACGCTCTTGGCGGCGTGTACCACCACGGTCGTCGGTTCCGCTAAGTCCAAGCCAGGGCAGGGGCCGATCGAGCAGGCCACGGACCCGTGCTCGCTGCTGCCAGCCGATCAGGCGACGGCGGTGGGGCTCGATCCCAAGGGCAAGTTCACGAAGGCGGACAAGGCACGCAAGCTGCCGCCCAGCTGTGACTTCAAGAGCACGGACGGCGCGTCCGGCGGGGTGACGGTGACGTGGAGCGCCGACATCACCGTCGACCAGTACTACAACGGCGCCCAGGTCGCCGAAGAGCTGCAGTTCGGCGGCCTGAAGTGGACGCACTACAAGAACCCCTTCGGTGACTCGTTCTGCTCGCTGATGACCAGGCTCGACGGCAATGGTTTCGTCGAACTGCTCGGCACCAACCTCACGACGCCGGAGAAGTCCTGCGACGTTTCCAAGGCCGCCGCGCCGCTGGTCTCGTCTCACCTGAAGGGCGGCACGCCGGTCACGGCACTGCCGAGCCCTTCGACTTCAGCGTCCGCGCCGCCGAGCCCGCTCGCCGCTGCCAAAGCCTGCGAAATGGTCAAGCCGGACCAGGTCACGGCGCTCGGCCTCACCGCGGCAGGCATGGAAGAGCTCGGCAAGACCAAGCCGGAGCAGCCAGGCTGCGAGTGGCAGGACACCGACGGCGCCCGTGGCCAGAAGCCGCTGGATCTCTGGTTCGGGCTCACCAAGCCCGCCAAGGGATGGCCGTATCTCGACAAGGGCGGCGAGCCGGTCGACGCGGGCGGCAAGAAGTGGACCCTCTTCTCCGACCCCAGCGAAGACGGCGTCAGCTGCTACGCCTCGCTGGAGATCAGCCCGACCTCGTCGGTGATGCTCACCAGCGGTTACCTCGACGACAAGGCGAAGATCTGCGACCTGGTCAAGGCCGCGATCCCAGTCGTCACCCCGAATCTGCCGAGCTAAGCGACCTGATCGGCAACATGCTTGGCGATCTCCAGCGCGCTCGTCGCGGCCGGTGACGGCGCGTTGAGCACGTGCACCTGGTGCGGCGCCGTCTCGATCAGGAAGTCGTCGACGAGCGCGCCGCTCGGCAGCAGTGCCTGCGCGCGCACGCCGGAGCCGTGGCGCACGATGTCCTCCGGCTGCACGGCGGGCACGAGACGGGCGAGGCTCTTCGCGAAGCGCTTCTTCGAGAACGAGCGGCGAACCTCGTCGAGCCCGGTCGGGTAGGCGTACTTGCGCGCCAGCCGCCAAAGTCCAGGGAAGCGGGCGACCTCGGCGAGGTCCTTCGCGGAGATGTCGCCCCAGCCGTAGCCCTCACGGCTCAGCGCGAGCACCGCGTTCGGGCCGGCGTGCACACTGCCGTCGAGCATGCGGGTGAGGTGGACGCCGAGGAACGGCAGCGAGGCGTCGGGCACCGGATAGATGAGGCCGCGCACCAGGTTCCGGCGCTCCGGCTTGAGCTCGTAGTACTCGCCGCGGAACGGCACGATCCGCGCGGACGGGGTCAGCCCGGCGAGCCTGGCGACCCGGTCCGACTGCAGGCCCGCGCAGTTCACCAGCGCGTCGGCGCGGATCACGTCGTCGCCGGTGGCCACCTCGACCCCGCGATCGGTCGACCTGATGGCCAGTGCGGCGGTGTTGAGCCGGAGATCGGCGCCGGTCTCGTCGAGCAGCCGTACCAGCGCCCCGCAGACCGCGGGGAAATCGATGATGCCGGTGGACTCCACCCGAAGCGCCCCGACACACGAGACCTCGGGCTCGTACGCGCGGGCCTCGCTCGGCGAGATCAGCTTCGCGGGCACGCCGTTCGCTTCGGCGCGATCCGCCAGCACCCGCAACGCAGGAAGCTCGTCGTCGCTGGTCGCGACGACGAGCTTTCCGCACACTTCGACCGGGACCCCGTATAGCCTGGCGAAGTCCACTATGGATCGGTTGCCCGCGGTGGACATCCTGGCCTTGAAGGAGCCTGGCTTGTAGTACAGCCCGGCGTGGACCACATTCGAGTTGTGCCCGGTCTGGTGGGCCGCCCAGCGGTCTTCCTTCTCCAGCACGGTCACGTCCGTGCCGCGCCTGGTCAGTTCCCAGGCCACGGCCAGTCCGAGTATCCCGCCGCCGATCACCACGACATCACTTGCGCTACGCACGATCGATCAGGCTACGCGTGCCTACGCGGTGACGGGCTCCGGGACCGCGTCCTCTTCGGTCTCGATGACCTTGGGGACACCCTTCATGGTGAACCAGACGCTGACCGCGAGTGCCGCCATCAAGCCGGCGCAGGCGTAGAAGGTGATCCCGAGGCTGTCGACGTAGGCGTGGCGAGCGGTGTTGGCGATCAGCGTGCCCAGGTCACCGGGCAGCTGCGAGGCCGTGGCCACCGCGGCGCCGATGTTCTCCTTGATCGGCTCCACCACGGTGCCGGGCAGGTCCGACGGCAGCTGCAGGTTCGTCCGGTACATCGCACCGAGCACGCTGCCGAGGATCGCGATACCCAGTGCGCCACCGAGCTCGTTGGCGGTCTCGGAGATCGCCGACGCGGCACCGGCCCGCTCCTTCGGGACCACACCGAGCACGGTGTCCGTGGCGACGGTCAGCATCATCGCGACACCGAAGCCGCACAGCACCACACACAGCACCAGGTACGGGTAGTTCACGTCGACCTTGGTCTGCGCCAGCAGCACGAAGCTCGTCGACGACAGCACGCAGCCGAGCATCACGGTGGCGCGGCGGCCGAACTTGCTGACGAAGACGCCGGCGAGCGTGCCACCGGTCAGCGCGCCCAGCATGCCGGGCAGGCCGGCCAGCCCGGACTTCAGCGGCGACCAGCCGACGACCAGCTGGAAGTACTGCGCCAGCGCCAGCGAAAGGGCCAGCTGCACGAACATGGCGACCACGGTAGTGCCGATCGTCGCGCTGAAGGCACGCTGGGCGAACAGCTTCACGTCGATCAGCGGCTCGTCGAGCTTGCCCTGCCGGTGCACGAACAGCAGCAGCGAGACGACGCCGACGACCGCGGCCACGATCACATCGGTGTGCTTGAACCCGCTCGCCGCGATCTCCTTGATCGTGTAGACCACACCGAGCATCCCCGCGACCGAGAGCAGCACGCTGAGCCCGTCCAGCCTGCCGGGGTTCGGGTTACGCGACTCCGGCAGCACGAAGTAGCCGGCGATCAGCAGCACGAGCACGACGGGAACGTTGATCAGGAAGACCGAGCCCCACCAGAAGTGCGCCAGCAAGGTACCGGCGATGACCGGCCCGAAGCCGATCCCCAGCACGGCGACCCCACTCCAGGCGCCGATCGCGCCGGTGCGCTCCTTCGGGTCGGTGAAGACGTTGCGGATGAGCGAGAGCGTCGACGGCATGAGCGTCGCACCGGCGACCCCGAGCAGCGCACGGGCACCGATCAGCATCTCCGGCCCGTTGGCGTACGCGGTCAGCACCGACGCGAGGCCGAACACGGCCGAGCCGATGAGCAGAAGCTTCTTGCGGCCGATCCGGTCACCGATGTTGCCCATGGTGATGAGCAGGCCCGCGAGCGCGAAGCCGTACATGTCGGCGATCCAGAGGACCTGAGTGGCGGACGGTTTGAGCGAGCCCGAGATGGCGGGGATGGCCAAGTGCAGGACCGTCATGTCCAGCGCGATGAGCAGCTGGGCGAGGCAGCAGATGACCAGGGTGCCCCACTTGCGGGCGCTGCTGAGCGTTGGATTCGTCATGGTGAGGAGTGTTGCCGGTCACGCTGACCGTCCACGCACCAAATGCTGACAACTGTCTAAGACAACAGTTTAAGATCGTCAGCGACCAGAAATATTCATGTGGATCAGGCCACTATATCTTGGGTGGGTGAACACGACCGAAGCTGCGTGGCGACGTCGGCGGCCGATCAGTAAGTACGTGACGTACTTGCCGTACTTCTCTCAAAAGGAGATACTGGCTGTACTGATCAGGGAGGTCGCGATGGGTGCTGTTCACTACGACAGCTACACCGAGGCGAGGACGCACTTCAAGGACTTGCTGGATGCGGCAGAGCAGGGGCGGGTCGTCACGGTCCGGCGCGACGCGGCGAGGACTGCGGTGGTCGACGTCGAACGCCTGCGTCACTTCCTGGCTTCGATTGTTCCGTCTGCCGCTCAAGTCGTCCCGGAGGCGGGCGGTTGGTCCGTCTTCATTCCGGGACTCCCGGTTTCCGCTGACGGCGGCTCGTTCGACGAAGCGATCACCGAGATGATCGACGCGTTGCGCGAGTACGCGGATGATTGGCAGCGGCGGCTGCTGAACACGCCGAACCACCGCGACAACTGGGGACTCGTCCAGCTGATCAGCTTCAGTGACGACGACCAGCTGCGCGACTGGCTCGTGGGTGCGGCGCGGTGACCTGGCCGCCGCCGACCCGCAAGGACCACGAATCCTTCTGCGAAGTCGAAGAATGGCACCGGGTCCGCGATGCGCGCGGCCGGACGGGAACGCATCACGTCACGTATGAACTCGGCCTTGTCGACGGCCGGATCCTGCGGACCCGGATCTCGCACCCGGTGGACCGCACCGACTACGGGCCGAGCCTGTGGAAGCACATCCTTCGCGATCAGCTGGAAGTCGACGAGCCGGGTTTCTGGGCCTGCGCGCGCGACGGCGTCAAACCTGATCGGGGCGAGCCGCGGGTCCCCGCCGAGGCGCTACCCGCGGATCTGGTCTTCATGCTGATTTCGCGGGTCGGCATCCCTGAGTCCGAAGTGGCGGCCATGACCAAGGACGAGGCGGTTGCGAGGCTGCAGCGCCATTGGACCGAGGGTGCTTAGCCGTCACTCGTCGATCTGCGTGAACGCCACTTTCGCAACGCTCAACCTGGATCCGCCGAGGATCTTGGTGAGTTGATCGTGTCGTGGACGCGCAGATGCCCTCTGACTTGGGATGATTGTTCTTGCGAAGGAACAACAAACCACAAAGAGAGAGGGCATCTGCTGGATGCGATCTTCTCATAGCGCCGGGTCGGTGTCGGTGAGGTTCGATGATGAGAGTGTCG
>NZ_JBHWEB010000120.1:0-27634 GCF_042734395.1 Amycolatopsis sp. NPDC059657
AAAAAATCCCAATGCGGCATTGGTCAGGTTTCAGCACGCCAATGTGGCTTTCGTCAGCTCTGAGCTGACGAAAGCCACATTGGGATTTTTTTCAGGGCTGGAGGTTGGCCAGGGCCGAGGGCGGGACCCGGAGTTCGCCGACCGGGCGGCCGCCGCCGAAGACCTCGCCGTGGCCACGGCCCATGCGGTCGAGTGCCGCGTTGTCCGAGGGCAACGCGCCGAGCGCGCGCAGGGTGGCGACCAGGAGCGGCGGGCGGGCGCGCTGGGCGCCGTCGTCGATTTTCAGTGCGACCGCGGTGCCGTCGGACAGTGAGATCGCGTGGACGCCCTCGGCGCCACCTTTGGCCAGCAGGCCGTCGACGGCCTGCATCAGGACCGTGTCCTCGCGGCCGGTGCCCGCGACCTGCCACGGGTGCGCGCGCATCGCGTCCGCGACGCGGCGTTCCTCCAGGTAAGGCGAGGTGACCAGGCGGCCGAATGCGCGCGCCAGGCCGGTCAGTGAGAAGGCCGCGAGCGGCAGCCCGCAGCCGTCGATGCCGGTCGCCGCGACGGGCTCACCCGTGACGTCCGGGAACGTCGCCGCGATGACCTTCTGGAGGTCGTGCTCGACCGTCTCGTAGCCCTCGGTCGGCATACCGCGCTGGACGCAGGTCAGCAGCATCGCGGCGTGCTTGCCGGAGCAGTTCATCGCCACCTTGCTGGCGCCCTTGCGCGCGAAGATGGCGGCGAGCTTGCTCGTCTCGTGCATCGGGTACGCCGACGGGCAGACCAGCGCGGACTGGTCGAGGCCTGCCCGCTCCAGCAGCGCCAGCGCCCGCTCGACGTGCTTCGGCTCGCCGTTGTGCGAGCCGGCCGCGAAAGCCAGGTCCTCGTCGTCGACGTCCAGCCCGGCACGCAGCATCCCGAGCGCCTGGAACGGCTTGTTCGACGAGCGCGGGTAGATCGGCCGGTCGACGTCGCCGACGGCCAAGCGGACCGAGCCGTCAGGGTTGGTCACGACGAGCGCGCCGCGATGAACGCTTTCCACGACCTCCGAGCGCACAACC
This sequence comes from Amycolatopsis sp. NPDC059657, assembly GCF_042734395.1. Lineage (NCBI taxonomy): Bacteria > Bacillati > Actinomycetota > Actinomycetes > Pseudonocardiales > Pseudonocardiaceae > Amycolatopsis > Amycolatopsis sp. NPDC059657. Next base: position 1,047 of record NZ_JBHWEB010000120.1, read on the forward strand.
TCCACCAGCACGGGATTGCTCACTGCGCTCCTTCACCGGTCCGGCCGCGCTCACGGCTGATCAGCTCGTCCACCGAAGCCGTGCCGCTGCGGTACCGCGCGGCGATCTCGCCGTTGATCGTGTCCATCACGGACTGCACCTCACGCCTGCGCAGCGATACCTGCGACTCGGCCTCGGTGTACGTCTTCAGCGCACCCTCGAGCCGCTCCTCGCTCAGCGAGCTGACATCCGAGAGGTCGACATCGCCGACCAGCGCCTCGGCATGACGCCGATGCTCACCGGCCCGTGAAGGCTCCAGCTGCTGGTGACGGCCCTGACCGGGCGACGAGGAGACTGCGTTGTCAGCGAGTATCGAAGCCAGTTGGTCGACGATGCTGGTCTCACCACCGGAACTGCGGCGCTGCTGCTCGGCACGCACGATGTCGATTCGGGCGTGCAAAAGTCTGCGCAGGTACGAGAGGTCGGTTTCCTCTTGTGCCACTTCGTCTCTGCGCGCACGCAACTCGGTCAGCGGCAACTCAACAAGATTGCGCACGTAGCCTTCGGCCAGTACGCGGTCGATCCGTCGGCGCCCACCGGGCCGGACTTCGATCACCTTGACATCCTGCTATACGTCGGTCTAATTCGCTAGCCCCGAAGCCTTTGGGCGGCTTCGCGGCCTGGAGCGGCACCTTCGGCGGGCACCGAGTCCGGGTCGATTGCAGCTTGCACTTGGCGATCTGCGGCTCCGGCGAGCAGTTCCGAGCCGACCGGCGTCGACCGCTTGACCAACGCCAGCGCGATCGGGCCGAGCTCGTGATGCTGGACCACACTGCCGACCCTGCCGACCGTGCGCTCGCCGAGCACAACGGGATCGCCGGTCTCCGGCGAGATCTCCGGGGAACCGTCCAAATGCAGCAGCACCATGTTGCGCGGCGGCCTGCCGACGTTGTGCACCTTCGAAACGGTCTCCTGTCCCCGGTAGCAGCCCTTCGCGACGTGCGCGGCCGAGCCGATCCAGTTGACCTCGTGTGGAATCGTGCGGTCGTCGGTGTCGACGCCGATCCTGGCGTGCAGCGACTCGACGCGCAGCGCGTCGAACGCCCAGCTGCCGACGGGGCGCGCGCCCGCGTCGGTCACCTTGCGCCACCAGCCGTCGAGTTCCGCGCGCGGCACCACCAGGTCGACACTGGACTTGCCAGGCCACGGCATCCGCCGCGCGAAGCCACCGCCCGGCAGTGAAACCACGTCGCGCGTGAGCTGAACATCCACAGTGGACAGCACGCGCTCGGCCTCGGGGCCGAGCACGGTCAGCAGCGCGAAGTCCGCCGTGACATCGCGGATGTCTACTTTGGACCAGAACTTCATGGCCTCGAGGTACTGGAGCAGCGTCTGCTTGCCGCCGGACGGCAGCGCGCTGGTGACCTGCGGGCCGGGGTCGGTGTCCAGCCACACGGTGGCGTCGGTCTGCGCGACCGCCATGTGCGTCTCGACCCGGCCTTGCGAATCGAGGACCAGCGCCTCGGTGGCCGCGCCCTCCGGCAGCTCGGTCATGTGCTGGGAGATGACCAGGTGCAGCCACGAGAGCCGCTCCTCGCCGGTGACCGCGATCAGTTCGCGGTGCGACCGGTCGACGACCGCGGCACCACGGCTGGCCGTGCGCTGCTCGGCGAACGGGTCACCCCAGTGCCACGGGACGCCCGCTTCCGGGTGGCCGTCGGGCGCGGCGATGGATCCCCGCAGTTCGAGCAGTGGTGACTGATAGGCCATACGTCCGATACTAGGGCGTGTTTCCCGGAGCACGTCCGATGAGAGTCGTGATCCAGGTGGTTCCTGGCGGCGCCGTGGGATCACCCTCGTACCGGGTTGTACTCGGGGGATCCCGCGGCGCCGCCAGGGGCCGCCTGGGCGCGGCTATCGCGGACGCGCTCCGGGAAACACGCCCTGGGGGTCACTGGGTACCGTGGTCGGTTATGCGCGTGCTCGCCTTTCTCGATGGGACCCTTGCCGCACCCGACGCTCCCCAGATTCGCGTCGACGACCTGGGGCTTCTCCGCGGTGACGGCGTGTTCGAAACCGTGCTGGTGACCGGCGGGAAGCCCCGCGAACTGGGCCCGCACCTGGACCGGCTGGCGCGCTCCGCGGCCATGCTCGACCTGCCGCCGATCGACATCGCGGCTTGGGAAAAGCTCTGCGAGCAGGTCATCGGCGAGTGGACCGGCGGTCCCGAATTCGTGCTGAAACTCGTCTGCACCAGGGGAATCGAAGGCGACCCGAGTGGCAGCCCGACCGCTTTCGCGCTCGCCAACGAGGTCGACCCGAACGTGTTGCGCGCCCGCGCCGAGGGTGTGTCGGTTGTCACCCTCGACCGCGGCATCGACCTCGGGCTCGCCGAGCGCGCGCCCTGGCTGCTGCTGGGCGCGAAGACGATGTCGTACAGCTTCAACATGGCCGCGATCCGCGAGGCGAAGCGCCGCGGCGCCGATGATGTGATTTTCACCGCCGCCGACGGTTCGATCTTCGAAGGCCCGACTTCGACCGTCGTGCTCGTGCGCGGCCGCACGCTGTACACGCCGCCGTCGGACATCGGCATCCTGCCGGGCACGACGCAGGCCGCGCTCTTCCGCGGCGCGGAGAAGGCGGGCTGGACGGTCAAGTACGAGCCACTGCGCGTCGAGGACCTTTATGAAGCCGAGGGCCTCTTCATGGCCTCGTCGGTACGCAAGCTGACCCGGATCCACACGGTGAACGACCGGGCGCTGCCGGACTCGACAGCCGTCTACGGCGAGCTGATGGCGGCTTACGAAGGCGAGTACTAGTCCGCCACCAGGCGCACGGTCGCGGGCTGGGCGCCTTCCGCGCGGTACGCGGCGATCTTGTGGTGCCCGTCGACGATGAACACCTGGTCGCCGGAGTGCAGCAGCACCGCGACCGGCTTGTGGTGGGTACGGATCGCGGTCCGGTAGTAGGTCACGCGTGTGTCGTCCGACGGCGGCCAGTCACCGGTCGGGACGAGCTCGACGCCGTCGGCGAGCGGCTCCGGCCCGTGCAGCTCGTAGTCGCCGTCGGCGAGCAGGTCGAGCAGCGGGCGCAGGGTGGTGCTCAGCGGGCGCCGTAACTGGCCGGTCGCCAGTGCGATGCGCAGCGATTGCTGAAGCTCAGGACGGACGATCTTGCCGCCCGCGTTGATGGTGCCGCTGCCTCCGGAGACCGATACTCGTTCCACAATCATCAGGACGGTCGGAACCGCACTGTGGTTCCAGGGCGTACCTGCCCGAGAGCGCTCAGTGCGCCCCTGACGGCCACCGCGACGACCGGATAGCCGCCCGTTGTCGGATGATCGGCGAGGAAAAGCACTGGTAGCCCGCTCGGGGGCACCTGGATGGCCCCGGTGAGTAAACCCTCACTGGGCAATTCGGCGATTTCACCCGCTCGGCGCAACGGTTTCCCCTCGAACCGGAGCCCGACGCGGTTCGAGTCGGACGTCACGGTCCACGCCTTCGCGAGGCCTTCGGCTGGATCTTCGAACCAGTCGTCGCGTGGCCCGAGCGTCACCGGGACGATCAACTCCGGTGGCGCGACGGTCGGCCGGATCACGTCCCAGCCGCGGGCGACGCCTGGCTCGCCGAGCGGCAGGACATCGCCGGCCTTGAGCGGCTCGGGACCGATGGCGGACAGCACGTCTCGCGAGCGGCTGCCGAGCGCTGGTTCGACCGTGAGACCGCCCGAGATGGCGACGTAGCTGCGGAGCCCGGTCTCGGGCGTGCCGACGCTCAGCGTCTGTCCTGGGCCGAGGAACAACGGCACGTGCGACCCGCCAGGCCGGACGTCGACCGGCGGGCCGGTGACCGCGACCGTGCACGGAACGCGGGCCTTGAGCGTCAGGCCACCGAGCAGGCATTCGACGCCCGCGGCCGACTCGTCGTTGCCCACCAGCCGGTTCGCCAGCCGTAGCGCGGCCGCGTCCAGCGCGCCGGACGGTGGCACGCCGAGGTGGGCGTTGCCCGGCCTGCCGAGATCCTGGATCAAGGCGTGCGGGCCGGGATCGAGGATTTCGATCTCCCTCACCGCACGCTCCGGAACCGCACGCGGTCGCCGGGCGCGAGCAACGCCGGTCGTCCGGCGTGCTGGTCGAACAGGACGGCGGCGGACCGGCCGATCAGCCGCCAGCCGCCGGGCGACTCGCGTGGGTAGATCCCGGTGAACTCGCCTGCGACACCGACGGAACCGGCGGGCACACGGGTCCGCGACGTGTCCAATCTGGACTGCCGGAGCGGCTCGGGAAGTCCGGTCAGATAGCCGAATCCCGGTGCGAAGCCGGTGAAGGCCACTGTGTACTCGGCGCCTGTATGCAGTTCGACGACGTCCTGTTCGGAGATCCCGGCGTCGCGCGCGACGAGTTCCAGATCTTCGCCGTCGTAGACGACATCGATGGTGATCTCACGGGCTTCGGTGCTCGGCGGACCCGTCAAGTCGTCGATGAGCGCGCGGACCTCGTCCAGCGCTCGCGAACCGGGGCGGGCTTCGACGAGCAGGCTCCGCGCGCCGGGCACCAGTTCGACGACGTCGGACGGCCGCGCCGCCTCGACGGTCGCGCGCGCGGCCATCGCCTGCTCCAGCGAATCGAACTCGATCAGCGCCCCGTGCTCGCCGTACCGTCGCCACCGCATGGCGGCTACCTAACCGACAACCCGCTTCAGCAGTGCGGACGTGTGCGGCTGCATCGGCTGGCCGACCATGGCCCGCTCCTCGACGTAGCCGAGGTCGCCGTTGTTGACGAGCCCGTAGAGCCGCTGCGCGCCGGTGACCTCTTTGGCCGTCGAACTCCGCACGACCGCGTCGGTGCCGAGCTCCCAGGAAGCCTGACCTCGGGTGGCGCCGTAGAACAGCTCGAGGATGCCGGTGTTGTGCGCCAGCAGCAGCTCGATGGTGTCATCGTCCTTCGGGCGCCAGACACCGCTCTCGCGGGCGGCCGGGCGGATGACGTTGCCATCCTTGTCCAGCAGCCATGACCTGGCTTCGTGGATCAGGAACGGCCTGCCGTCGTGCGAGATCGTGAGCTGCATCCCGAACCGGTACGGGCCCTCGATCGTCGGGTAGTCGACCTCACCCTCGCCGCGCCACACGCCGACGAGCGGCAGCAGCGCCAAGCACGCGTCGTTGAGGTTCGGTCCCTCACGCAGGTTCGCGGTGTCCGCCGGGATCGGCAGATCGTCGAACTGGGGGACATTGCGCAGGCGGGTGGTCTCCGCGCGCTTCTCCGCGGCCTGGATGGCCTCGTCACCACTGGCCATCGGTCAGCGCTGGTCCGAGTAGAGCCGGTAGACGACGTACACGGCGAACCAGGTGATCACCAGGCCGGCCAGGACGAGCAGGCTCGTAAACAGGATTTCCACGTCTCGCAGAATAGCCCGCCCCGCCTGCCCCGGCCCTGTGGGCTTCGGTACAGCGCTCTCCGGCACCCAGTCCATGCGATGGGGGATTCCCCTGGTTTTCCTCCGCGGCGTGTGGGAACGCCGGTTTGGCGACGGGTCATAGCTGATCCTTCGAACTGTCATAAGGACCAACAACCATAAGGACGTCGAAATGTCCGAAGAATCGGTGAACACCCGAACGCGCAGTTCATGGTCACGTGCGGCGATCCTGGTCGGCACGTTCGGCTGCGCACTCGCACTGAGCACCACCGCGGCATCGGCCGAGGGCACCTGGACGGTGAAAGGCTCCAGCCACATCACGCGCGCGGAAGCACAGGCGGACTTTTCCGACCTGAAGCTCAAATGCCGTCGACAGGGCGGCTTTGTCGTCGAAACCGGCATCCTCACCAGGAGTTTCGATCCCGGTCCCGGCGCCATCAGCAGGACCGACCCCGACAGTCCTTACCGTGCATACGTCGTCTGCCGGTCCTTGCGCTGAACGAAAGCCCCAAAGTCACTTTCGGGGCGTTGCACGTCCCGAAAGTGACTTTGGGGCCTTTGAAGCGTGGGTCAGGCGACCGCGATGGCCAGCTGGTGGACGCCGGGGCCGGAGGCCGTGACCGAGGCCTCGCCGTTGCCGCTGCGGTGCAGGGCGCGGACGGTCCAGTTGCCGGGGGCCGCGTAGAAGCGGAAGTCACCGTCGGCCGAGGAGACGACCTCGCCGGTGAAGTCGCCGTTGCCGTCGAGCAGGCGGACGAAGGCTCCGCCCAGCGGTGCGTCCGAGGACGTCACCTTGCCGGCCAGTACGACCTGGCCCTTGGTGTCGTAGTCGGCCGGGGTGGCCGTCTGTGCCGGTGCGCCGCAGCTGTCATCCGCCATTACTTCGCTCCCAACTCAACGGGCACGCCGACCAGCGAGCCGTATTCCGTCCATGAACCGTCGTAGTTCTTGACATCCGAGTAGCCGAGCAGCTCGTGCAGCGCGACCCAGGCGATCGACGAGCGCTCACCGATACGGCAGTACGCGATGGTGCCCTTCGACTCGTCGAGGCCTTCCTCGGCGTACAGCTCCTTGATCTCTTCCTCGGTCTTGAAGGTGCCGTCCTCGTTGGCGACCTTCGCCCACGGCACGTTCAGCGCGCCGGGGATGTGGCCGGGGACCTGGGACTGCTCCTGCGGCAGGTGCGCGGGCGCGAGCAGCTTGCCGGAGAACTCGTCGGGCGAGCGCACGTCCACGAAGTTGCTGCTGCCGATGGCCGCGACGACCTCGTCACGGAAGGCACGAATGGAGAGGTCCTGGTCCTTGGCCTTGTAGTCGGTGGTCTCGCGCTTGACCTCGTCGGAGTTCAGCTCACGGCCGTCGAGCTCCCACTTCTTGCGGCCGCCGTCGAGCAGCTGGACGTTCGCGTGGCCGTAGAGCGTGAAGTACCAGTACGCGTACGCGGCGAACCAGTTGTTGTTGCCGCCGTAGAGGATCACGCGGTCGTCGTTCGAGATGCCCTTCGAGGACAGCAGCGCCTCGAAGCCTTCCTTGCTGACGAAGTCGCGGCGCACCCCGTCCTGCAGGTCCTTGCGCCAGTCGAACTTCACGGCGCCGCGGATGTGGCCGTTGTCGTAGGCGGTGGTGTCCTCATCGACCTCGACGAACACGACGCCGGGGGTGTCCAGATTCTCCTCGGCCCACTGGGTGGTGACCAGGACGTCTTCACGGCTCATGGAGCGGCACTCTCTTTCTTGGGTGTGTTCGGGAAGTCGGTCTACGAAGCTGAGGTGGTGGGGCTGAACCGCTTGAGCAGCAGGTACATCTCGCACCCGAGGCAGAAGTTGAACGCGGCGTTGAGGAAGGCTGCGAACAGCGCGAACGCGGTGGCGACGATGCCGAGCACGGTCAGCCCCGTGACGAAACCGATCGTGCCCACCAGCGCGAACACGAAGCCGACCGACTGCGCGAACCGCAGCGGCGCCGCGTCCTCACGCTCGGCGGAAGGCTTCAGCCTCGGCGCGACCAGCGTCCGGTAGACCAGTGCGTACGGCGACTGCTTCAGTCCGATGAACGCGCCGATGGCGAAGACCACGGTCTGCGCCGCGAGCAGTGGCCACCACTGGGTGAGCAGCACCACCGCGAGCACGATCGTCGTCAGAATCGCCTGGAACCTGGGACCACGCGGGTCCACGGCCGGTCCTGCTGACATGTCATCTCCTGAATTGGACGTGCTTGTACACACCGAAAAACCAGGGATACGCGGACGCGCTCTAGCGCTGTGCCCGCCAAGCCGGACACAGGCTGCTCCGCACGCGGCACAGATCAACCGCGCGGCGTTGCGTCAAGAGGAGGCGCCTGTTCACGGCGTCGACCCTACCCAGTGCTCCCTCACTGTGGGAACAGCGTTCATTCCTTGGGATGCATCCCAGAATTCGAGAGATTCAGGTAGGGATTCAGGGCTTCGAGCAGGTCAGCGGCTTTCGGAACACCACCGACGCGAAGCAGCTCGCGGCCGTCAGAAGCCAACGCGAGGGTGGTCGGGGTCCGCAAAACCAACAAAGCGTGTGCGACCTCGGGCTGCTCGGTGACGTCGAGGTCGACGTAACGCAACCCCTCGGTCTTCTCCGCGAGGTTCGACAGGATCGCCCGCGTGTGACGGCAGGGCGCACAGAACGTGGTCGAGATCTGGACCAGTGTCACCGAGGCCGCCGGGTCCAGAGCCGCGGCGACCACATCGGGAAGGTCATGGGTGCGGGCAGCGCTGATCCGGCCGTTCCTGGCACGCAGGACGAGACCCACCACCCCGCCGAGCACCAGCGTGCCCAGCAGCACCCACACCCCGGTCACTTACTTCCCCTTAACCGGCAATCCCGCGAACGTCACGTCGCGCATCTCGCCCTTGATGGTCACCGAGCCCTGGTTGACCTTCACACCGGTCGGCTTGACCTGGAACGGCAGGTCGCCCGGCTTCACGGTCGCTTCGAACGTCTTCAGGAACTTCGCCTGGATGATGTCCTCAACGACCGTGGTCTCCTTGTCATTCCCGTACTGCAGCCGCTTCGGCGCGAACGTGATCGCGCCATCCTTCAGCTCGATCATCGCGAAGCAGAAGATCTCCACCTTCTGACCGGCGATCTGCAGCTCGCCCGACATCCGGACGCCTGCCTTGGCGTCGTCCTTGATCTCGGAGCCGTCGGGGTTGGTCGTGGTGGTGTCCTTCTTCTTGGTGTCGACGCCGGTCTCGACGTACTCCTCGCTGGACGGGTCGATCCGCAGGTTCTCGATCTTGTCCAGCGGCGCGATGCGCGCGATGTCGCTGGCCTTCAGCGTGACCTGGCCGTCGAGCTTGCCGATGGTGATCGACTTGGTGTTGCCGTTCAGCACGTCGCTCAGCGGCGCGATGACGTCGTAGAGCTCGGCGTTCAGCTCGACGTCGCGCAGCTGGTCGTTGACGGGCACCCCGGAGGCGTAGACCGAGATGTGACCGTAGTCACCGCCGAGCGCCTGCGTGAGGAACGGGAAGCCCTTGATGGACACCGACGGGTCGTCGCTCAGCTTGAGCTGCTCGCGCGCCTTCTGCGAGATCTCGTGCTCGGCGAACGCGGCCATGCCGAAGTCCGCGCCGACCAGAATCGCTGCCAGCACCAAGAAAATGATGATCAGCCTGCGTGTGCGCCGCCCCTTGCGCCGCGGTGCCGGCTGCTCCATCGCGCGGTCCTGCTGGGCTACTGGCCTGCTCACCATTTAGTCCGATCTGCTCGCTTGCGACTGGCCTCCACGGTCTCACCAGGTGTGATGGACCCGGCAGGGGGGAGGTCTTTCTCGCGTTCACCCGCTATTCTCACTTAGCACCGACCCAGCGACGTGTTCGAGGCGACGTAACTGACGTGAAGGCGGTGTGGGCGCATGAGCCTGGATCTTCTGGTACTTACTCCCGAGGCGGATGCCACCTCGGTGCTGCCCGCTCTCGATCTGCTCCCGCACACCGTGCGTGTGCGTGCGCCCGAGGTCACCGCGCTCCTCGACGCCGGGCACCGTGACGTCATCCTCTTGGACGCCCGCAGCGACCTCGCTTCCGCGAAGAGCCTGTGCCGTTTGCTCAAGGGTACCGGTGACGACGAAGGCTCGACGCCCATCATCGCCGTGGTCGGCGAAGGCGGACTGGTCGCGGTCAGCGCCGAATGGCGCACGGACGACATTCTTCTCCCCACCGCGGGCCCCGCCGAGGTCGACGCCCGCCTGCGGCTGGCCACCACACGCGACGGCGGATCGTCCCAGGTCGACGCGGAACTGCGCGTCGGCGAACTGGTGATCGACGAGGCCACGTACACCGCCAGGCTGAAGAAGCGCACCCTCGAGCTCACGTACAAGGAGTTCGAGCTGCTCAAGTACCTCGCGCAGCACGCCGGCCGGGTGTTCACCCGCGCGCAGCTGCTGCAGGAGGTCTGGGGCTACGACTTCTTCGGTGGCACGCGCACGGTCGACGTCCACGTCCGGCGCCTGCGCGCCAAGCTCGGCCCCGAGCACGAGCAGATGATCGGCACCGTCCGCAACGTCGGCTACAAGTTCGAGCGCCCGTCGAAGGGCGGGTCCACGCCGAAGCTGCCGGTGCAGGCGCCCGCCGACGCCACGGAGCTCACCTCTCACTAGAGGTCAGGCAGCGGATCCACGGGCAGGTCGCCCTCGACCTCGAGGTCGGCCGCGCGGATCACGGACACGTACTCGTCGTCGATCTCGAGCGCCAGCCCGCCGAAGTTGATGGTCGGGCCGAACGACGGGTGGCCTTTGACCGGGCCGAACAGCGTCGACCTCGGGTAGACCTCCCATACCGTCTTGGGCTTGTAGCGCCGCCAGTTGCTGCAGGCGATCACCACGATGCGCCGATCGGTGACCACGACCAGGTAGTTGATGCCGCCGACGGCGGCCCACGCCCGCTCGCCGTCGAAGTTCGTCGAACTCGCGGGGAACACGTAGCGGATCTCGTCACCCGCGGGCAGGAAGGCACGGCAAGCGTCCCGAACCTTGGCTTTCACCGGCATGCGCCCAGTGTGCCCCGGTAGGTTGGCTTCATGCTGAACGCGGTGTGGGTGAGTGAACTCGGCACGGACGAGTCGCGGGTGACGGACCTGCTCAAGGCCGTCGCCGACGTCGACGGCAAGCCGGAGATCGAGGACGGTTTCCCGTTCCAGGGCGGCAAGCATCTGCTCGCGAGCGTCGACGGCGAGCTCGTCGGCTACGCGCACCTCGACACCGGCGGCGACGCGTTCGGCAACCAGGTCGCCGAGCTGTTCGTGCACCCGGAGCATCGGCGCAAGGGCTACGGCGGCTCGCTCGTCCAGGCGCTGTCCGTCAAGGGACCGCTGCGTATCTGGGCACACGGCGACCATCCGGCCGCGGCCGAGATCGCCGAGCGACAGGGCCTCGTGCGCGCCCGCGAGCTGCTCATCCTGCACACCGAGGTCAAGGACTGGCCCGCGCCCGCCATCGAGCTCCGCACCTTCGTAAAGGGCCAGGACGAGCAGGCGGTCATCGACGTCAACGCCCGCGCCTTCGACTGGCACCCCGAGCAGGGCAGCCTCACCGTCGACGAGCTGCGCGCCACCGAAAAGAAGGCGTGGTTCGACCCCGACGGCTTCTTCCTCGCCGAGGACGCCGAGGGCAAGGTCGTCGGCTTCCACTGGACCAAGGTGCACGCGGCCGACCCGAAGCGCTTCGGCGGCGAGCCGGTCGGCGAGGTGTACGTGGTCGGCGTCGACCCGTCGGCACAGGGCGGCGGACTGGGCAAAGCCCTCACCTTGGCCGGTTTGCGGTATCTGCGCGACCGCGGTCTCCGGCAGATCATTCTTTATGTCGAGGGTGACAATTCACCGGCTTTGGCGGTTTATTCCAAACTTGGTTTCACGCGCTTTTCGGTAGATGTTCAATACGCGAGTTAGCGGACTGCGAGCGCGTTGTCACTGAGGGCGTACACGCAGGTCACGGCCAGGTGACGGGCATCTCTCGGTACGAGTAGCACTGCTCACATCACGGCGGTGTTCACTTTCCGTTCACCTGTACAGGACCATCTGTCCATTCCGGCTGCCTAATGTCCGGTTCCGGCGCGGCGAGACGTTCGCGTGGACCTGAGGAAACTCTCCAGCTGGAGGAAATGCAGTGAAGATCATGCGGCCGTTGGGCGCGATCGGCATCGTGGCGAGCGCCGCCCTCGTGCTCGTGGCCTGTGGTTCCGACCCCGCGGCGAAGAACAGCGGCAGCGGCTCGTCCGCCGCGGTGCCCGCTGGCGACGCCACGGCCCAGGTGGAGTGCGGTGGCAAGAGCCCGCTGTCGGCCGAAGGTTCGTCCGCGCAGAACAACGCCGTCGAAATCTTCAAGCAGAAGTACACCGCCAAGTGCGCCGGTCAGCAGGTGAACTACAACCCGACCGGTTCCGGCGCGGGTGTGAAGCAGTTCAACGCCAACCAGGTCGACTTCGCCGGTTCGGACTCGCCGCTCTCGGGTGCCGACGCCGAAGCCGCCAAGGCCCGCTGCGCCAGCGACGCCTGGAACCTCCCGCTGGTCGTCGGCCCGGTCGCCATCGCCTACAAGCTCCAGGGCGTCGACAAGCTGGTGCTGACCCCCGAGGTCACCGCCAAGATCTTCAACGGCACCGTCAAGACGTGGGACGACCCGGCCATCAAGGCGGTCAAGGGCAACGAGTCGCTGACCCTGCCGTCGAAGCCGATCCAGGTCGTCTCCCGCTCGGACGAGTCCGGCACCACCGACAACTTCCAGAAGTACCTCAAGGTCGCCTCCAAGGGCGCCTGGACCCAGGGTGACGGCAAGGCGTTCAAGGGTGGCGTCGGCAACGGCGCTGCCAAGTCGAACGGTGTCGTCGAGGCCGTCAAGGCCTCCGACGGTGGCATCACCTACGTCGAGGGCGCCTTCGCCAAGGACGGCGTGAGCGCCGCTCTGCTCGACAGCGGTTCCGGTGCGGTCGAGCTCTCCGCCGCGAACGTCGCCAAGGCGCTCGACGCGGCGAAGTTCAAGAAGGAAGGCTCAAACGACCTCGCGCTCGACCTCGACGGCATCTACGGCAGCAACACCCCTGGCGCCTACCCGCTGCTGCTCACGACCTACGAGATCGTCTGCTCCAAGTACGCTGACGCGAACGTCGCGAAGGCCGTGAAGGCGTTCCTGAACGTCGCCGCGACCGATGGTCAGAAGCCGCTGTCGGAGAAGGGTTTCGTCCCGATCCCGGCCTCGCTGCAGACCAAGGTCCTGGGTGCCATCAAGGCCATCGCGTAACACACACGACAGGCTGGACTGAAGAAGTCGATGACCGACTCAACTTCGACGCGAACGCCCACCGGGGACCCCGGTGGGCGTTCGCCGTCCTCTCGTATCCCCCCGGAGGCCCCGATTTCGGAGCAAGCACCGGCCTCGGCACCGAAACCGGGGTCCCAGGCCGCGGTGAAACAGCGCCCCGGCGACCGCATCTTCAAGAACCTGACCACCGGCGCCGGCGTCTTCGTCGTCGCACTGATCGGCCTGATCGGACTGTTCCTGCTGGTGCAGGCCATTCCGGCGCTCAAGGCCGACAACGCGAACTTCCTGTTCTCCTCCGGCTGGTCGACCGGTGACCCGAACAACATGGCGTTCGGCATCCTGGACCTGCTCCAGGTCACCGTCGCCACCTCGCTCGTCGCGCTGATCATCGCGATGCCGGTCTCGCTGGGCATCGCGCTGTTCCTGACGCAGTACGCGCCGAAGCGCCTGGCCAGGGCGTTCGCCTACGTCATCGACCTGCTCGCCGCGGTGCCGTCGATCATCTTCGGCCTGTGGGGCATCCTCGTGCTCGCGCCCGCGATCGAGCCGTTCTCGCTGTGGGTCAACGACACGTTCTCGTGGATCCCGGTCTTCGCGCCGGGCAACGTGGCGCCGAGCGTGCGCGGCACGATCTTCACCGCGGGCGTCGTGCTCGCCGTGATGCTGCTGCCGATCATCTCCTCGCTGACGCGGGAGGTGTTCGAGCGCACGCCGACCCCGCACATCGAAGGCGCGCTGGCGCTGGGCGCCACCCGCTGGGAGGTCATCAGGACCACGGTGCTGCCGTTCGGCAAGGCCGGGTACATCGGCGCCTCGATGCTCGGCCTCGGCCGCGCGCTCGGCGAGACGATCGCGCTGGCGGTCATCCTGCTGATCCCGGTCGGCCGGGACTTCACCTGGAGCGTGTTCGACGGCGGCGCGACCTTCGCGTCCAAGATCGCCGCGAACTACAGCGAGTTCAACAACGTGACCTCCGCCGGTGCCTACATCGCGGCGGGCCTGGTGCTGTTCCTGCTGACCTTCCTGGTCAACTTCGCGGCCAGGTCCATCATCGCCAAGAAGGTGGACTGAGATGACCACTTCGCTCGAAGCGCCCGCGTCGACACCTGCGTTCCAGCAGGTCAGCTTGGCACGCAAGGCCAAGAACGGTGTCGCGACCGTGCTCGTGTGGCTGTCGTTCCTGATCGCCGTCGTCCCGCTGGTGTGGGTGCTGTACACGGTGATCGTCAACGGCATCACCCGGCTCCCGTTCTCCAACTGGTGGAGCGAGGACTTCGGGAGCGTGCTGTCCGACGAGGTCGGCGGCGGCGTGCTGCACGCGGTGATCGGCACCCTGCTCCAAGGCCTGGTCTGCGCGGTCATCGCCGTGCCGCTCGGTCTGTTCGTCGCGATCTACCTGGTCGAGTACGGCCGTGGCAAGCTCGCGAAGACCACCACGTTCATGGTCGACATCCTCTCCGGTGTCCCCTCGATCGTCGCCGCGTTGTTCATCTACGCGCTGTGGATCACCACGTTCGGCCTGCCGCGCAGTGGTTTCGCCGTGTCGCTGGCACTGGTGCTGCTGATGATCCCGGTGGTCGTGCGGTCCTCGGAGGAAATGCTCCGGATCGTGCCGGACGACCTGCGCGAGGCGTCCTACGCGCTGGGCGTTCCCAAGTGGAAGACGATCGTGAAGATCGTGCTGCCGACGGCGCTGTCCGGCATCATCGGCGGCATCATGATGGCGCTCGCCCGTGTCATGGGTGAGACCGCGCCACTGCTGGTGCTCGTCGGCTATTCCAGCTACGTCAACTGGAACATCTTCAGCGGCGAGCAGGCCTCACTGCCGCTGGTGATGAACAACGAGCGTGTCACCAACACGATGACCCCCGGCAGCGTCGGCTTCGAGCGCATCTGGGGCGCCGCGCTGACGCTGGTGATCATCATCGCGGTGATCAACCTGCTCGCCACGCTGATCTCCCGCCTCGTCGCCCCGAAGAAGAAGTGAGTCATGGCCAAGCGAATCGACGTCAAAGACGTAGACATCTACTACGGCAAGTTCCACGCCGTGGACAACGTCACGCTCTCGGTGCCGCCGCGTAACGTCACCGCGTTCATCGGCCCGTCCGGCTGTGGCAAGTCGACCGTGCTCCGCACCCTCAACCGCATGCACGAGGTCATCCCCGGCGCGCGGGTCGAGGGCGAGGTGCTGCTCGACGGCGAGGACATCTATTCGTCCACTGTGGACCCCGTGCAGGTGCGCCGCACGATCGGCATGGTGTTCCAGCGCCCGAACCCGTTCCCCACGATGTCCATCAAGGACAACGTGGTCGCCGGGCTTCGGTTGGCCGGCACCAAGAACAAGAAGCGCCTCGACGAGATCGCCGAGCGCGCACTGCGTGGCGCGAACCTGTGGAACGAGGTCAAGGACCGGCTGAACAAGCCGGGCGGCGGCCTCTCCGGTGGTCAGCAGCAGCGGCTCTGCATCGCGCGCGCGATCGCGGTGCGGCCGGACGTGCTGCTGATGGACGAGCCGTGTTCCGCGCTGGACCCGATCTCCACGCTGGCGATCGAGGACCTGATCGGTGAGCTGAAGAAGGAGTACACGATCGTCATCGTGACTCACAACATGCAGCAGGCCGCCCGTGTTTCGGACCAGACGGCGTTCTTCAACCTGGCGGGCGTCGGCCAGCCGGGTCGTCTCGTCGAGCTGAACGACACGGAGAAGATCTTCTCCAATCCCAACGAAAAAGCGACCGAGGACTACATCTCCGGCCGCTTCGGCTGAGTACTGACACCAAAAAGCGGGCCTCATCCCGGGATGAGGCCCGCTTTTTGGTGCTGTTACAGGTCTTCAGCGGAGCCGTAGCCCGGCATGCGGCCGGTTACCACGAAGACCATGCGGCGCGCGACCGACACCGCGTGGTCGGCGAAGCGCTCGTAGAAGCGGCCCAGCAGCGTGACATCGACGGCCGCGGCGACACCGTGCTGCCAGTCCTTGTCCATGATCACGGTGAACAGGTGCTTGTGGATGTCGTCGACCTGGTCGTCGTCGGCCTCGAGCGAGCGGGCCGCTTCGACGTCCTTGGTCTTGATGACGGTCTCGGCCTGCCTGGCCAGCTTGACCGCGACCGAGCCCATTTCGGCGAAGTACGGCTTGACGTCATCAGGGAGCACTGCTTCCGGGTGACGGCGGCGCGCGGCCTTGGCGACGTGCAGCGCCAGGTCACCCATCCGCTCCAGGCTCTCCGCCGCGTGGATGGCGGCCAGCACGGTCCGCAGATCGGTCGCGACGGGTGCCTGGAGTGCCAGCAGCGCGTACGCCGCCTCCTCGCAGTCCGCCCGTGCGTCGTCGACCTTGGAGTCGCCGCTGATGACCTGTTCCGCCAGGCTGAGATCCGTCTCCAGGAGCGCCTTGGTCGCCAGTTCCATGGCGTCCGCGACCTGAAGTGACATTGCAGCCAGCTTGACGGCCAGCTGTTCGAGTTCGACGTGGTAAGCCTCGCGCATGGTCTCACTTTACGTGCGGTGATTCTCGAATGCCGCATCGCAGGGTGAACCGGACGTGAACCTGGCTTAACAATTGCCGAGGTCACTGGGGGTTATCCGGTGGTCGCGGATTTCTTGCCGCCACCAGCGGACTTGGCAGGCGTGGACGGCGGGGCGGCTTCTTCGACCGGCTTGTTCGGGTCGGGCAGCGGCGCGTTCTCGATCAGCGCCTTGAACACCGCCGAGGCTTTGCCCTGCACCAGCACCTCGTTGCCGCGGCTGTTCGCGTTGCCCGTGGTCGGCACGGTCATGAAGTTGACCTTGGCCGGGTCGACGCCCTTCATGGACTGCGCGAGCGTGAGCATCTGGTCGATGCCGATGTTGTCACCGAACGTGGCCTTCGCGAACGCGGTGACGAAGCCGGTGAGCTTGCCCGCGTTGAGCATCACGTCCTTGGACATGACCTTCTTGAGCAGCGCGCCGATGAACTCCTGCTGCCGCTTGATCCGGCCGTAGTCGGAGGTGACGTCCTTCTTGACGTGCCTGGCGCGCACGAAGTTCAGCGCCTGGTCGCCGCTGATCGCGTGATCGCCCGCCTCCGGGATGACCAGGCCGAGCACTTCGTCGTCGATCGGGATCTCGGTGTGGACGGTGACGCCCTGCACCGCGTCGACCATGTCCTTGAAGCCGTTGAAGTCGATGCCGACGAAATGGGTCATCTTCATGCCGGTGATCTGCTGGATCACCTTGGTCACGCACTGCGGTCCGCCGACGGCGTACGCGGTGTTCAGCTTCGCGATCTTCTGCGCGGGCGATTTTTCGTCGCTGTACTGGGAAGTCGCGGGGTCGAAGCGGTTGCACTCCGGCCGCGAGATCTCGAGGTCACGCGGGAAGGAGACCATCACGACGCGCTGCCGGTCCGCCGGGATGTGCGCGATCATGACCGTGTCGGAGCGTGCGCCCGGCGTGCCGTTGGCGGTGCCGACGCCGTCTTCGGCCGCCGCGCCGTCGCGCGAGTCCGAGCCGACCATGAGGAAGTTCTCGTCACCGGTCTGCCCGGCGGCGTTCTGGATGTCGGCCGAGTTCTCGTCGAGCGCGGAGACCGACTTGAACTGCTGGTCGAAGAACACCTTGGCGCCCCAGGCGGCGCCGGTGCCCGCGAACACGATCGCGGCCAGCGCGATCGCGACGATCCGGCCGATCAGGACGGACCGTTCGGTCTTGCGGACCTTCTTTTCCTGCAAGCGGGTCTGTGAGGGCTTCTCTTCGGCCTTTTCCGCGGGCTCGGCGGCGGAAGGCGCGACGACGCGCTGCAACGCGGTGCGCGTCTGCTCGAGCAGCGCGGCGGGACGGGCGGCGAGCCGCTCACGGCGTTCCCGCTTACGGCTCTCCTCCTGCTCCAGCTCGTCGTGCGCGGCGGAGAAGCGGGCGAGCGTGTGGTCGATCTTGCGCCGCTGCCTGGTCGGCTCGTCGATGGTGTCGAGCTCGTCGGTCATCAGCGTCTCGACCGGCGGGCGCGGCGCGGACGGCCGTCGCGGCCTGCGCACCGGCTGGGCTACCTGGGTGGCGTCCGGCTCCGGACGACGCTGGGGCTTGACAGGCGGCTTGACGGGCGCGGGCTTGGCGATCTGGGTCGCTTCCGGCTGCGGACGGCGCAGCGGCGGCTTCGCGACCGGCGGCATGGCGGCGCGGGCGGGCGGCTCACCGGTGATGGGCCCCCGGCGCGGCTGGCGGACGGGCACCGGGTGGGCGCCGGACTGCCGCGGCTGCCGTGCGGGTGGCTCGGGGGTGGCGGCGCGCCGGGGCGCTCGCGGCAGGTCGGGAGCGGGCGGGGCGAACACCGGGCGTTCACCCGTGTGCCGCGCGACCATGTCCGAGACACTGATCCCGCCGGAGGCCTCCATCGAACGGCGTCGATCGGCGCGCGGGCGTCTCGGAGGGTTCCCGCTGGAGCGTTGACCGGTGCCTTCGTTGCGCTCGTCGGGCACTCGGTCTCCTCTCGTAGCGGTCGTGAGCAGGGCAGCTGAGGCTTACTCAGCAGTACGGGCCTTTCGTTATCGTACGGATACCTGTTGTTCCTGACGACACCCTGGCCCTAATTTTTTCACCGTCAGTACGTCAGCTGACCACGATCGCCACGTTCTGGTGAAGATCGTCGCGTTCTGCAGGGTTAATGTCGGGATTTTCGTTACTGAGGGTGCTTAACGATGTGGACAGACTCACTGTCCCGATAAGCGACCATATTGCGCCCGGCTCGTTTCGCGGCGTAAAGGAGCGTGTCCGCGCGCACCAGCTGCCGTTCCGCTTCGAGCGCGCGGCCCTGTCCAGGCCCGCTCTCGTGGGCCAGCCCGATGCTGATGGTGACCCTGAGCCCCGGCTGCACCTTCGACCACTGGTGATCAGCCACTCTCGCACGCGCCGCCTCGGCCACGCGCACCGCGGTGCGTGCGTCGATGTCCGGCATGACCAGCGCGAACTCCTCGCCGCCGTACCGTGCGCAGAACGCGCCGGGCGGCAGTCCCTCCTGCAGCAGCCCGGCGACGCGGCGGAGCACCCGGTCGCCGACCAGGTGCCCATACGTGTCGTTGACCCGCTTGAACAGGTCGAGGTCGATCAGCGCGACGGCGATCCCGCCCCGGCGTTCGCGGAGCAGGCCGTGCAGGTGCTGATCGAGGTAGCGGCGGTTGTAACTGGAGGTCAGCGAGTCGCGCAGGCTGCCGGCGTGCGCCAGGTCGAGCGCCGAGCGGAGATGCTCGTAGGCGCGGCGCCAGTCGCCCTGATTGGCGAGCATCCCGGCGATGGACTCATGGAGTGCGAGCAGGTCGGTCCCGGCCGCGCCCGTCGCGAGCGCGGTCTCGTGGTCCGGCACGACTGTCACCTCCGTCACGCAATTCATGTCGACGTAAAGGAGGCGGCTCTTGAGATATCGGTACGGTAGAACGCGAATATCGCTCAAGTGGACGACATTCGTCGCTCGTTGTCACATTCGTCGGTTCGCTATTTCCCGGCAGAAAACTGCGGCAAGCCCTTGAGCAGCGAAAACTGGTCTTTCGCCCAGTAACTCACATTTGCATCCGGCTGATCCAGTAACTTCACGTAATCATCCCAGGTGAGCCACCGGAAATCGTCGACTTCTTCCGGATTCGGCTTCGGGTCCTCATCGACCAGTGCCGTGAACACGGGACAGAACTCGTGCTCGACGACCCCGTCGAAAACCGGCGTCCGATAGACATACTTCGGCAGCACGCAGGTGAGCTCGTCCAGCTGAGGCATCCCGAGCTCGTAGTCGGCGCGGCGGCGCACGGCGTCCTCGAGTGACTCGCCCGGCGCCGGATGGCCGCACACGCTGTTGGTCCACACGCTGGGCCAGACCTTCTTCGAGGCCGCGCGCTGCGTGATCAGGAACTTGCCGTCGGCGCGGCGGAAGACGTAACACGAGAACGCCAGATGCAGCCGGGTGTGCTCATGGTGGCTGGCCAGTTTCGGCCCGGTCTCCCCTGTCGGAGTGCCGTCCTCGGTGCAGAAAACGATCCGCTCTTCGTCGATGCTCACCAGCTCTACTGAACTACAAAGCGGCGACGGCGGCCACCACTTTCAGGGTGGCTTAAAACGTCAAATGTGACAGCGCGTAGGCGAGCAACGCGACGGACGCGGCCAAGGCCACCAGGCCCAGCACGCCTGCCCAGGCCAGCCCGGCCCCGAATTTCTTCCACTGGGTGGTCAGCCCCATGAGCCCGATCCCGAGCGCGAGCGCGCCGAGCCCGACCACGGCGAGCAACTCGAAGATCGACGACCCGACCACGCCCGCCGGGTTCACCCCGGCGATCTGGATCAGGATCGGGATCGCGAACGCGGCGAGACCGACCAGTACGCCGACCGCTTTGCCAGGTGCCTTCCGCTGGGTTTCCGACTGCTCCACGGTGTCCTCCTCGTCCAGCTAACGAGCGTGGCAGCAGTGCTCGCCAGTCCGCTTGAGTAGGACTACCCGGATCTGCCGGTGGTTATCCGTGGTCGGTGTTTCAGCCTCCGCTGAAACGCCTTTACGGCCTGCTCGGCCGACGTGAGACTGCTCGCGGATGTACCCGAATGAGCTGGGGAGCAACATGAGTAAACCAATTCGCGCGCTGGCCGTGGCCGCGGCCACGGTGGCGACCGCCGCGACCGTTTCGACGGCGACGGCCGCACCGGCGGCCGCCGTGCAGTGCGGCTTCCAGGCATCGCACGGCGAGGCCTGGTTCAACCAATGCTGGGGTGAAAGGAAGTGGGTCAGGGTCGAGGTCAATGAGAACCTCGCCCCACCATGGATCCGCGATCACGATGAATGCATCGAGGGCTTCGTCAAGCTCGGCGACTACCCGATGATCTACGACGCCTGGTCGTCGGGCGTTGCCTGCTGATCAGCCCCCGGAGTGCATGTCCTCGGTCTCGGGGACGCAGTCGTCGTCCGGGTCGTCGAGCCACCCGTGCGGCAGCGTCACCTTGCCCGGCGACCCCTGACGCCCCCGCGGCCCATCGGCGTTCTCGGGGAACGGCGCGTCATGGTCGAGCTTGGCGATCAGGTCGTCGAGCTCGGCCATGCTGGACACCATCGCGAACCCGCGGCGCAGCTCGGAGCCGACCGGGAAGTTCATGAAGTACCAGGCCATGTGCTTGCGCAGGTCCCGCAGCGCCTTGGTGTCCCCGTCATGCTCGACCAGCAGTTCGGCATGCCGCCGCAGCACCCGCGCGACCTCACCGAGGTTCGGCCCCTGCGGAACCGGCCGCCCGGCGAAAGCGGCCTCCAGCTCCCCGAACAGCCACGGCCTGCCAAGACAGCCCCGTCCGACGACAACGCCGTCGCACCCGGTCTCGGCCATCATCCGCAGCGCGTCATCGGCGCAGAAGATGTCCCCGTTGCCCAGCACCGGAATGCTGGTCACGGCCTGCTTCAGCTCGGCGATCTTCGACCAGTCCGCCTGCCCGGAGTACCGCTGAGCGGCGGTCCGCGCGTGCAGGCTGACAGCGGCCGCGCCCTCGGCCTCGGCGATCCGACCGGCGTCGAGGAAGGTCAGGTGCTCGTCGTCGATCCCGACCCGGAACTTGACGGTGAACGGCACCCCCGCCTCGGCCGCGGCCTTCGCCGACTCCCGCACGATGTCCGCGAACAGCTTCCGCTTGAACGGCAGCGCGGCCCCGCCGCCCTTCCGCGTCACCTTGGCGACCGGGCAGCCGAAGTTGGAGTCGATGTGGTCGGCGAGCCCCTCACCCGTGATGATCTTGACGGCCTCGCGCATGGTCTTCGGGTCAACGCCATAAAGCTGCATCGACCTGGGCTTCTCGTGTTCCCCGAAGGTCATCATGTGCATGGTGCCGGGATGCCGTTCGACGACCGCGCGGGCGGTGATCATCTCGCAGACGTAGATGCCGGCGCCGTACTCGGCACAGAGCTGCCGGAAAGCGACGTTGGTGATCCCGGCCATGGGCGCGAGCACGACTGGCGGATCGACGTCGTACTGGCCGATCTTCAGCGCGGGCTTGCTCATCGTGGCGGTCACGTCCTCCATTGTCGCTCGTGGTGTCGATCACATGAAGTCGGGCCGACCCGCCGTTCGCTAGGCTCCGCCCGATGACCGAGCCGACCGACCTCGCCACAGTGCCCGGCGTGATCCCTTACGTCGACAATCACGACGGTCCCCGCAGGCTGCTCACCATCGAGATACCGCCCTTTTCGAACAGCGCCGTGAACTACTACGCGCCGTACGCCAGCATCGACGGCAGGCAGTACGTGGTCACCTGGGGCAGCGTGACATTCGAGATCCCGGCCGACCGGAACGTGCACGTCAGCGTGCACCTGCTGACCAACTACGCGAGCGGGGTGACGTCCACGCCGTTCGCCTCGACCATCCTGCCGCCGCACCCGGCGCCGATGCGCCTGGCGACCCAGTTCTCGTCCAGGCCGCAAGGCGCGCTCGTCCAGGTCGGCTGACCGGGGGCGCGGGCGAGCTTCGCGAAAGGAGGAATCTGGACGTTGAGTGGCCAGATTCTTCCGTTCGCACTCAGCCGCTCGAGCGGCTTGGTCAGCGGGAAAGCCATAGACACCAGTGGCTATCGCCGGGAATGCGATGCTGCGAACACCGAACTCGTCGGCGACGGCGAGACTTCGCCAGTAGCACGAAGCGAGCACCTCGGATTCGCCGAATGTGCCGCCTTCCCAGAGCGGGCCGACTGTGTGGATCACGAACTTGATCGGTGGGTTCAGATCGAACGCCGGGGTCGCCATCGCGTCGCCCGGATCGCAAGGACCGATCGCACCACCCGCTTCGGAGAGCCTCGGTCCGGCCGCGCGGTGGATGGCGCCGTCCACACCGCCGCCGCCGAGCAGCGACTCATTCGCGGCCGTGACCACGCAGTCGACCTGCTCGCGAGTGATGTCGCCGAGTACAACCTCGATCTGGGGCATGTCCCGATCATGGCTTCCGAGGGTGGCAGGCAGGGCTGCGTTCTCGCGCATGGCGAACCTCGGCGAGGTTGTCGATACCGCACCTCGCGAGTGGACTAGGCCGCTTGGTGCTACCCTGGTAGTACCGGTTGACGTAAAGTGTCGACCATGGCCGTGGAGAAACTCAGCGTGTCGTTGCCAGATGTAGTCGCCGCCCGCGCTCGCCGAGCAGCCGAGCGCGCAGGTGTTCCACTCTCGACCTGGCTGGCCGAAGCCGCCGAGGCCGCCGCCGACCTCGCCGAAGCCCAAGCGGCCGCGGTCGAATACGTCGCCCGGTTCGGCGAACCGGATGCCGAAGACGCGGCCGAGATTCGAGCCAAACTGGCCGAAGCGGGTATCGGCCTTCCGGAATCACTCGAAGAGGTCGCCGCACGCCGAGCGGCATTGGCCAGGTTGCTCGGCTTTCCCGACGAACGGCGGGCCGGATGACCGGCCACCGCTTGATTCTCGACGCCGGTGCACTGATCCACCTGGAGCGGAAGCCACGTGGCCACGTGTTCACCGCATGCCGCGATGTCCTCGCGACCGGCAAGCCGCCACTTCTACCGACTGTCGTGCTTGCCCAAGTGTGGCGGGCGAGTCCACGACAGGCACCACTCGCCACGGTGCGGCAGATGTGCCGTTCCGTGCCGTTCACCGACGAGGTCGCCGAGGCGGCTGGGCGGCTGCTCGCTTTGTCGGGGACTGCGGATGTCGTCGACGCGGCCGTTGTGGTCACCGCGATCAGCTATGGCGGCGTGGTGCTGACCTCCGATCCGGAAGATCTCACGAAGCTCGCCGACGCGGCGGGGGTTTCGGTTCCCCTGGTTGTCGTTTAGGTGATGGCAGGTTCACGGGGGAAAGCGAATGAGTGGGTACTGGGATCCGCTTCCGGCGATCCGGGAGTCGGCGGGTGTGGTCGTCGAGCCGATACTCACGGCCGCGCAAAAGCCGGTCATGCTGCCCGAGCCAAGCGAGTATCTCCGCGGCAAATGGGAAGAGCGCAACTGGCGGAACGTGCCAGGCCCCTTGTACGGGGCCATGACCGATAGCTGTTGGTGTGGAAGGCTTTTCGCTCCCGACAACGTCTGCTACAACGACGGGTTCGGTGAAGAATTCGTTTACCGGCAGCCACGTTCGCGTGCCGAGACGTACCGGTTGCTTCAGGCCGCCTGGGCGGATCCGTTCAACGGGTACGCGATGGACGGCGACGAGCACTGGACCCCTGAGAGCGTCCAGGACTGGTGGGGTGAGCGCGCCAGGCTGAGGGAATGGACCGTCAAGACCGCAACGGAGTGGGCGGCCGGCGAACGGGCGGATGAAGCCGAGGCCGCACAAGGACTTCGGGATTTCCTGTGCTACCAAGACACCGAGTTGGAAACCGATCTGCGGGGCTACGTGTTCTGGTTGTCGGAGCGACGCGTACCCGGCGATGGGGAGTCGCTGCCGACGTTGACGTGACGGGACCGGTCCCGGGCACTTTCCGCGACGATCCACGGCATGGGCTCACTGAAATGGAACCTTGCCGCCGCGCTTGCCTCGGTCGCGCTTTCCGCCGGGTGCGGGCAAGACGCTGAGCCTGCCAAACCCGCGCCGGCGCCGGCCGGCAGCACGGCGGCGCCGACGAGCGCGCCGAGTACGAGCGCCACGACGTCGTCCGCCAGTCCTACGCCGACCGTGCCGCCCGCGGTGGCTGATGGGCGGAATCTCAAGGCGTGCTCGGATGGGGTCTGCGAGGTCGAGGTGAAGGCCGGGGACATGATCCGGTTCGGCAAGGAGGTGAAGTCGACGCCCAAGACCAACTACGTGGCGATTGTGAACACCTCGGCCAACGGGATCTACTTCCAGCTGGACGGCGGCTTCGGCGGGACCTTTAATGGCACCTCGACGCTGAACAACGCCGTCACCATCGAGACGCTGTACTCCGACGCGGAGCATGCCATGATCAAGATCTCGCTGGCCGGCTGAACTACTCAAATCGCAACCTTCGATTGAGTAGTGCTACGGATCCGACCGGGTAGTGCACGCCTCATGCTGTGCGCATGCCTACTGATCGAGAGACACTCCTCAGGCTCGCCGGGGAGATCGACGACCTTGGGCGCCGGCTCTCGTTGGTCGGCGCCGAACTCCGGACCGTGCAAGGTGACCAGGCCGAACAAGCCTCGCCCCAGCCTGCCTCGGCTCCGCAACCGCAGCCGATGTTCCCGCCCATGCCCGTGTATGGGCAGCCGATGGCGCCGCCCGGCTACCCAATGCCTCCGCAGCAACAGTGGCAGCCCGCGCGGCCGCCGTTGGCGTCAACGCAATACCTGCCGCCTCCGGCGCCGCCACGACAGTCGCTCGTCGAGAAGCTCGGCCAGGAAGGCGCTGGCAGCCGGGTGCTGGCCTGGGTCGGTGGCGCCGTGACACTGCTCGGCGTCGTGCTGCTCCTCGTGCTGGCGATTCAGCGTGGGTGGCTCGGGCCGATGCCACGGGTTCTCGTTGGCGCCGCGTTCGGGCTGGGGATGATCGGGACCGGGCTGTGGCTGCACCGGAACCCGGCCGGGCGGACGGGTGCGTTCGCGCTGGCCGCCACCGGGATCGCCGTGCTCTACCTCGACGCGATCGCGGCGACCACCTTGTACGAGTTCCTGCCTCAGTTGGCTGGGCTTGCCGTTGGACTGGTGGTCGCTGTCGGCGGACTGTTGCTGGCCGCGCGGTGGGACTCGGCGTTGCTCGGGACGGCCGTCGTGATCGGGTGCGCGGTGTGCGCACCGGTGATCACCAAGGGCTTTCACCCGGAATTGGTCGCGTTCCTGTTGATGCTTCAGCTGGCGACCGCTCCGGTCCAGCTGCGTCGCGAGTGGACTCCGCTGGCCGTCGGCGCCGGGGTACCGCCGCTGTTCGCCTCGCTGCTCAGCACGACGCTGCTCGGTGGTCCCGGCAGCACGGCGAACACCGCCGCCGCGCTGGGTTCGACGGTTGTCGGGGTCGCGCTCGCGCTGGTCGTCGCCATGAAGCGGCAGAACGATCCCGCCGCGCTGGCCCTGCTCGCCGGCTCGGTCGTGCCGTCGCTGGCGGCGGCCGCTTTCCTGCCGAAGACGCAGGCGGTCGCCGTCGCCGGCGCCACGGCCGTCGTACTGCTCGCGATCTGGGCGACGCGGCGGGTGTGGACCGGGTTCGCCGGCGATGTCGCCGGGGTGGCAGGCATGGTGGCAGCGCTGCAGGCGACGTCCACCCAGTTCGACGGGACCGCGAAGGCGACGATCCTGCTCGGCGAAGGTGTTGTGCTCGCACTGGTGGCTTGGCGTGCGAAGAGCAAGGTCGCGCTCGTGGGTTCGTTCGGGTTCGGGCTGATCGGCGCCGCGGTGGCGATGCTCGGCGACTTCCGGCTCACCACGCTGGTCGTGTTCTGGACTCGCCGGCCTGGTGAACTCGCCGGTGCGCTGCTGACGGCCGCGCTGATCCTGGTCATCTCGGGTGCGTTGCCTTGGGTGGCTTACAAGCTCGGCGCGCTGCGAACGCCTTCGCAGAATGTGGCGCCGTGGGTGCTCGCCGGGCTCGGCGTGCTGACCGGCGCGGCGGGTGTGGTGCTGAACCTGGCGCTGCTGGTGATGCCGGACCGGACCGGATTCACGGTCGGGCACGCGATGATCACCGTCTCGTGGACAGTGGCCGCGCTGGTGCTGCTGGTACGCGGCATCGACTCGGTCGTGCTGCGGGTGATCGGGCTGGTGCTGGTCGGCGCCGCCGTGCTCAAGCTGGTGCTGTTCGACCTGGGCGCGCTGGACGGGATGGCGCGCGTCGGCGCGTTCCTCTGCGCCGGGCTGATCCTGCTGGCCGCGGGCACCCGCTACGCACGCATGGTCGCCTCGCGCTGAGGTCATGAGTGTTCCCGACGGGTAACTAGTCAGGTGGTTGCTGGGTTGGTTGGTAGCCAGGGGTTGCCGGTGATGGCGTTGCGGAGTGCGGTGAGGACGTGGACGCCGTTTTTGCGGGTGGTG
>NZ_JBHWEB010000121.1:0-27537 GCF_042734395.1 Amycolatopsis sp. NPDC059657
GCCGGCGGCGGGCCCACCCCGGGCCACAAACAGTCCGCGGTCTTGGTTTGGGCCTACTCACCCCGCCAAACCCACTCACGACCTGCGCTAAGGAAAGCCATGCGTGTCCTCTTCACCACCGCGCCGCTGTCGGGCCATTTCTTCCCGCTGGTGCCGCTCGCGTGGGCGTGCCGGGCAGCCGGTCACGAGGTATTGGTGGCCACGACGGCCAACTACGTGCCGTCCGTGGTGCGCGCCGGCCTGCCGGCGGCGGCGACCGCGCCCGCCGCCGACTTCGTCGAGCTCGCGGCCGAGACCACGCCCGAGCTCGGCGTGCCGGGCGCGGACGTGCGCGAGGTCGAACGCCGGCTCCGCTACGGCCACGGGCTGGTCTTCGGCGAGCTGGCCGCGAGCGGGCTGCCAGGAATGACCGAGCTGATCGGCCAGTGGTACCCCGACATCATCGTCAGCGACCGGGCCGAGTTCGCCGGCCCGGTCGCCGGCGCCAGGCACGACCTCCCGATCGTCCAGCTGCATTGGGGCGTGGCGGAACTCCCCGAGTACCGCCTCGGCGCCGAGGCGGTACTCGGCGAGCGGTTGCCTGACCCGACCTGGGTACTCGACCCGTGGCCACGTCTGTTGCGCCTGCCGCACGCGTTGCCGCATCACGGAATCCGCCATGTGCCGTACAACGGCGACGCACCCGTACCCGGCTGGATGCTGGAGCCTCGTGCGAAACCGCGTATCTGCCTCACCATGGGCACCCTGGTGCCCCACATCGACGTCCGCGGCCTCGCCCCGCTGATCTCCGAAACCCTGGAAAACCTGGCGGACCTGGGCTTCGACCCGGTACTGGTCGCCGACGAAAAGGCGGTGGCCGCCTGGGAGCCGTTGCCGTCGGTCGCGGAACACGTCGGCCGGATGCCGCTTTCGGAGGTACTGCGTGCCAGCGACGCCGTGATCCACCACGGCGGGCAAGGGACTTCGCTGACCGCTTTGGCTGCCGGGCTCCCGCAACTGGTGCTGCCGCAGTTCGCCGACCAGTTCGAGAACGCGGCCGCGGTGGTGCGCTCCGGCGCGGGCATCCGCCTGCGGCCCGACGAGATCTCACCGGAATCCTTGGCCAAGGGCTGCCTGCGCCTGCTGGAAACCGTCAGCTTCGGCGAAGGCGCTGCGGGCGCCGCCGCCGCGGTCGCGGCCCAGCCTTCACCGGCCGAGATCGCCGCCTCGCTGGAGGAGATCAAGGACTCGTGAGTGGTACGGCCGGTTAGAACCGGTCATACCACTCACGACCTCTCTCTCGGCAGGCTCGCCCGCACCATGCGCGTGGACTCGGCTTGGGTGAGGGAGGCCCTCACCCGCATATCTGCAATGCTGGGTAGTTAAGGCTTAGCCCGCGTTGTCAATCGGCACGTGAGCACCTGAAACCCGAGCATCTAACGTCCACAAAGGACTCAAGCGGCTGAATTTCGCCCCCCATGTCGCATTTGCCCGCTTTTGCGGGGTGGGGTGGGCGGAATGAACGGGGCGTATGTGTCGCTCAGCGTTGCGAACGCCCCGTTCGCAACGTTCAAGCACCCCTGCGGCACCCGCCGGGCAGCGGGCTTGACCGACCTGCCCGACCCTTAACTACCCGGGCATTGGGTTAGAACCGGCCGCAACACAGACGACCCCCTGAGCCTGGCGGGCGAGGAGAAGACCGCCCACCCGCGCCAGGAGGACAGTGGGAGAGCAGGCATTCGCCGACGCTGGAGGTGGGGGTGTGGCTACCGATCCGCTCGCGGTTCCCGAGTTCGAGGCCCCGCTGCTGCCCAGCGTGCCGCTCGAGCCCGCGTCGTTCGACAACGATCGGCTCCGGCGCACCGTCGACTACCGGCATGTGAGCGCCAGGCGCGCGGTGATCGTGGTCGGGCCGTACGCCGAACTCCGCGACGCCGTGCTGCACGCCGCGCGCTGCTGCCTGCCCGACATGACCTTGTTCGCCGAGGGTGTGGACCGGCTGCTCGTGCCGCCGCCGATCAGCCGCCGCCTCCCGGTCGTGGTGGACGCGAAGGAACGTGGCCAGCTCTACAAGAAACATATCTTCGACGTCTCCGTGCGCACGCTGAGCGGGAAGCTCGTCGAGTATTGGGAAGGCCTCAGGCTGCGTGTGCTCCGCGAGGGGCACGCGGGATTATGGGCGCCTCCGTTGCTCGGCGCCTACCTTGAACGTGCGCTGGAGCGATTACTCGGCGGAAGCCACAAGGTCGCGGTCGAACCGGATCCGGCCAATGTGGACGGCTTCGCCGTGGTGGACGAACGTGTCCAGGCGGGGCTGGCCATCGGCAGGGCGCTCGGAACACCCGTTGACGTCCGGTATCGCCAGGATGGCAGGCCGAAGCTGCCAGGCGCCGAGGTGGCCACGGCACGCGCGATGGGGTTGACGCTGGCCGTGGTCGCCGACGAGCCCATCGCCTGCGCGCTGGAACCGGCCGAGCCCGGTGTGACCGGCTGGGACACGCAGCTCGCAGCGGCGGTGACCTGCCTGGCCGAGCTTGGAATGACCGGGAAACCGGAGATCGTGGAAGTGCACCCGGACGGCTGGGCGTTGTGGCGCGCGGGGGACGGCTATGCCGCCACCTGGGTCACGCCCGTCGACAGCCGGGCGAAGTCGGCGGTGTTCGCGGTCGGTTCGGTGCGCCAGTCCGTTCCGTGAACTCCGACTGTCCTCAAAGGACGAAAACTTCTCTGAGCATGCCCGTCGTGCGATGACGGGCATCCCAAGAGAAGACGTCGCGCCGAACCAAGAGCATCGTGGAACCCGGATTCGTAACACAGACGGCTAATTGGAGTGCGGTGGCATGGGTAGTGAGCGGATCTCGATCGTGGGTATCGGCCTCCGGTACCCGGACGCCACGTCGGCGGCCGAACTCTGGGAGAACGTGCTGGCGGGACGCCGTGCGTTCCGGCGGCTTCCGGACGAGCGGATGAACCGCGAGGACTACTTCTCCTCGGATCCGAAGGCGCCGGACCGGTTCTACGCCCAGAAGGCGGCCGTGCTGCGCGACTACGAGTTCGACCGCGTGAAGCACAAGATCGCGGGCAGCACCTTCCGGTCGACCGACACCACGCACTGGCTGGCGCTCGACGTCGCCACGCAGGCGCTGGCCGACGCGGGCTTCCCCGAGGGCGAGGGCCTGCCGAAGGCGGGCACCGGCGTCGTCATCGGCAACAGCCTCACCGGCGAGTTCTCCCGCGCGAACATCATGCGGCTGCGCTGGCCGTATGTGCGCCGCACGGTCGCCGCCGCGCTGAAGGACCGCGGCTGGGCCGAGGACGACACCGCGAGCTTCCTGCAGGACCTGGAACTCCAGTACAAGTCGCCGTTCCCGGAGATCGACGAGGACACCCTCGCGGGCGGGCTGGCGAACACCATCGCGGGCCGGGTCTGCAACCACTTCGACTTCGCGGGCGGCGGGTTCACCGTCGACGGTGCCTGTTCGTCGAGCCTGCTCGCGGTGGTCACCGGGGCGAACGCGCTGGTGAACCGCGACCTCGACGTCGCCATCGTCGGTGGTGTGGACCTTTCGATCGACCCGTTCGAGGTCATCGGCTTCGCGAAGACCGGCGCGCTCGCCAAGGGCGAGATGAAGGTCTACGACAAGGGCTCCAACGGTTTCTGGCCGGGCGAGGGCTCCGGCATGCTCGTGCTGATGCGCGAGTCCGACGCCGTCGAGCAGAACCTCCGGATCTACGCCTCCATCTCCGGCTGGGGTGTTTCCTCCGACGGCAAGGGCGGCATCACGCGGCCCGAGGCCGCCGGGCATCAGCTCGCGCTGAGCCGCGCCTACGACCGCGCGGGTTACGGCGTCGAGACGGTCTCGTACTTCGAAGGGCACGGCACCGGCACCGCGCTGGGTGACGCCACGGAGATCGAGGCGCTGTCCGGTGCCAGGCGCCAGGCCGACCCGCTGGCCGCGCCCGCCGCCCTGAGCACGATCAAGGGCAACATCGGGCACACCAAGGCAGCGGCCGGGGTCGCCGGGTTGATCAAGGCGACCTTGGCCGTGTACCACCAGGTCATCCCGCCGGGCACCGCGCACTTCGAGCCGCACGAGAAGCTCACCGGCGACTCCGCGCGGATGTACGTGCCCTCCACGGCGGAGCTGTGGCCTTCCGACCGTGCGATCCGCGCCGGCGTCTCCGCGATGGGCTTCGGCGGGATCAACTCGCACGTCGCCGTCTGCGAAGGCCCGGCGGCGGCCCGGCGCCGTGATCTCGACGCCGGGACCCGTCAGCTGGTCGCGAGCCGTCAGGACGCCGAGCTGCTGCTGCTCGACGCGAACGACGCCGACCAGCTGCGCGAACGCGTCACCGACCTGATCCCGGTCGTGGCCAAGCTGTCGATGGCCGAGGTCACCGACCTGGCGGGCGCGCTGGTGAAGGAGCTCGGCGGCAAGTCCGTCCGCGCGGCGGTCGTGGTGACCACGCCGGACGACGCCGAGCAGAAGCTCACCCGGCTGCTGGCGCTGCTGGACGAGCGCGGCACGGAGATCTTCTCCGACAAGGAAGGGCTGTTCTGCTCCGACCGGCAGACGGCGCCGAAGGTTGGTTTCTTGTTCCCCGGTCAGGGTTCCGGCAAGGGCGCGGTCGGCGCGATCCGGCGCCGGTTCCCCGCCGCCGACGAGATCTTCTCGGTCGCCGGGCTGCCCGCGAACGGCGATCAGGTGGCCACCGAGGTCGCCCAGCCGCGCATTGTCACCGGCTCGCTCGCCGGTCTGCGCGTGCTGCACCACCTCGGCATCGAGGCCGGTATCGCCGCCGGGCACAGCCTGGGCGAGCTGACCGCGCTGTACTGGGGTGGCGCGCTCAACGAGCGTGAGGTCGTCCGGCTGGCGCAGGTCCGCGGCAAGGTGATGGCCAAGGCCAGCGACGGCGGCGGCGCGATGGCGGGTATCGCCGCTTCGGCGAACCGCACCGAGGAGTTCATCCGCGGTGAAGACGTGGTCATCGCCGGGTACAACGCGCCGGGCCAGACCGTGGTCTCCGGCCCGGAGTCGGCGGTCGAACGCGTCTGCGCCCGTGCCCGCGCCGAAAACGTGACCGCCACGCGGATCAACGTCTCGCACGCCTTCCACTCGCCGGCGGTCGAGCCCGCGGCCGTGGCGTTCACCGAGCACCTCGCCGGATTCGACTTCGCCAGGCTCGAGCGGCCGGTCGTGTCCACTGTGTCCGGTGACGTCCTGCACGCTTCCGAGGAACTGCGCGAACTCCTGCGCGACCAGGTCGTGCTGCCGGTCCGGTTCCGCGAGGCGGCCGCGAAGGTCGCCGAGCGCAGCGACCTGGTGATCGAGGTCGGCCCCGGCCGGGTGCTGACCGGGCTGATGGAGGAGATCGCGCCAGGCACCCCGGTGCTGGCCGTCGACACCGACAGCGCCTCGCTCACCTCGGTGCTGCGGATCGCGGGCGCCGCGTTCGCGCTCGGCACCCGCATCGACACCGGCGCGCTGTTCGACGGCCGGGTACTGCGGCCGCTGCCGCTCGACGGCGCGATGACCTTCCTCGCCAGCCCGTGTGAGTCCGCGCCCGCCATCGGCGCCGGGCTGACGGTCGACGCCAAGCGCCCCGAGCAGGCGGCCGCCGCCACGTCCACTGTGGAGAGTGGTGGCAACGCGACGCTGGAACTGCTGCGCAAGCTGGCCGCGGAGCGCGTCGAGCTGCCGCTGGAGACGGTCACCGCCGACACGCACCCGCTCGACGACCTGCACCTGAGCTCGATCACGGTCGGCCAGCTGGTCAACGACGTGACCAGGGTACTGGGTCGTCCCGCGCTGGAAGGCATGCCGAACTTCGCCACCGTGTGCCTGGGCGAGCTCGCCGAGATGATCGACGAGCTGGCCTCGACCGCCAAGCCGGAGGACGCGGCAGGCGGCGGCGAAGTGACCGGTGTGGACACCTGGGTCCGGCCGTTCGCGGTCGACTACGTGCCTGCGCCGCACCCGCCGTCCGCGCTCGGCACGGCCGGGGTCTCGACGGCCGAGTGGTCCGTCTACACCACCGACGGGCACTCGCTCGCGGAGCCGCTGCGTGACGCGCTGGCGAACGCCGGTCTCGGCGACGGCGTGCTGCTGTGCCTGCCGGAGGACTGCGACGACCAGCACATCCGCCTGTTCCTCGACGCAGGCCGCGCGACCATGGCCGCGCCGAACGGCACGCGGTTCGTGGTGGTGCAGCACGGCCTCGGCGCTTCCGGCCTGGCCAAGACGCTGCGCCTGGAAGACCCGTCGGCGAAGACGACGATCGTCGACCTGGCCGACGTGGCGCCGTCGGACGCGCTGGGAATCTCCGAAGCGGTGTCCATTGTGGTCGCCGAAGTGGCGGCGACCAACGACTTCACCGAGGCACGCTACGAGGCGGACGGCACCAGGCTCATCCCGAGCCTGAGCGTGTCCGCGCCGTCGGCCACCGGCTCGGTCCCGCTCGACGAGACGGACGTGCTGCTGGTCACCGGTGGCGGCAAGGGCATCACCGCGGAAAGCGCCATCGCGCTGGCCAAGGACTCGGGCGCCAAGCTCGCGCTGCTCGGCCGGAGCGACCCGGCAGGCGACGCCGAGCTCACCGAGAACCTGGCCAGGATGGAGGCCGCTGGCCTCACGGTCGTCTACGAGCGCGCCGACGTCACCAACGCCGAGCAGGTCCGCGCCGCGGTCGCCCGCGCCGAGGCCGCGCTCGGCCCGGTCACCGCGATCATGCACGGCGCCGGGCGCAACGAGCCCGCCGCGTTGTTCGCCTTGAACGAGCAGACGTTCAAGCAGACGGTCGCGCCGAAGATCGGCGGCCTCAAGGCGGTGCTCGACTCGGTCGACCCGAACCGGGTGAAGCTGCTGGTCACCTTCGGCAGCATCATCGGGCGGGCCGGTCTGCGCGGTGAGGCGCACTACGCCACCGCCAACGACTGGATGACCGAGCTGACACTGCGTTTCGGCCAGGAGTACCCCCAGGCGCGGGCAGTCGCGCTCGAGTGGTCGGTCTGGTCGGGCGCCGGAATGGGCGAGAAGCTGGGTGTCGTCGGCGCGCTGCTGCGTGACGGCATCACCCCGATCCCCACCGAGGTCGGCATCGACGTGCTGCGGCAGGTCTTGGCCGACCCGGACGGCCCGAACGTGGTGGTCGTCTGCGGCCGCACCGCCGGGCTGCCGACGCTGCCGGTGGAGAACACCGAGGTGCCGCTCGCCCGGTTCGTCGACCGTGTGCTGGTGCACTACCCGGGCATCGAGCTGATCACCGAGGCCGACCTGTCGGCAGGCAGCGACCCGTACCTGGCCGACCACTTGCTCGACGGCGCGCTGCTGTTCCCGGCGGTCATCGGCATGGAGGCGATGACCCAGGTCAGCGCCGCCGTGCTCGGCAGGCCCGGTGTGCCGCTGCTGTCCGATGTGGAGTTCCTGCGGCCGATCGTGGTGCCGCCGGACGGCTCGAACACGATCCGGCTGGCCGCGCTCGCCCGCGACGACGAGCACGTCGACATCGTGCTCCGCAGCGCGGACACCGGGTTCAGCGCGGACCACTTCCGAGCCAGGGTCCGGCTGCCACGGCCCGCACTGCCCGAATCGGCCGAGCCGGCCCGGAGCACGGAGATCCCGTTGGTCGCGGTCGACCCGGTCAGCGAGCTCTACGGCGAGGTTCTGTTCCAGGGCAAGCGTTTCCAGCGGGTGACCGGGTACCGCAGGGCGAGCGCGCGGCACGCGGTCGCCGAGATCTCGACCTCGGCCTCGGTGTCCTGGTTCGCCCCGTTCCTGCCGCAGGAGCAGCTGCTGGCCGACCCCGGCACGCGCGACGCGATGATGCACGCGATCCAGTGCTGCATCCCCGACGCGACACTGCTGCCGCAAGGGATCGAGAAGCTGTACCTGGCGCAACCGTCCGATCAGGACACTGACTTCGTGGTGCTCGACGCCCGCGAACGCTCGCAGGACGGCGACACCTACGTCTACGACCTCGACGTCCGGTCGCCTTCGGGTGAGCTGGTCGAGCGGTGGCAAGGGCTGAGCCTGCGCGCGGTGCGCAAGCGTGACGGCGCGGGCCCCTGGGTGCCGACAATGCTCGGCTCGTACCTGGAAAGGGCGTGCGAGCGGGTGCTCGGCGGGCAGCGCGCGGTCGTGCTCGAGCCGGACCCGGCAGGCGCTCCCGCCAGGGACACGGCCGAGCGCCGTGCGCAGACGGCACTGGCCGCGAGCCGCGCGGTCGACCGTCCGCTGGAGATCCGCTATCGCCCCGACGGCAAGCCGGAGGCAGGCGAGGTCGAGGTTTCGGCGTCGCACACCTCGGAGCTGACACTGGTCGTCGCGGGCAGCGGTTCGCTCACCTGTGACATGGAGACCGCCGTGTCGCGCACCGAAGACGACTGGGCGGGCCTGCTCGGCGACGACCTGCTGGCCGTCGGCGCGCTGCTGGCGTCGGAGACCGGGGAGTCCACGGACATCTCCAACACCAGGGTCTGGTCCGCGCTGGAATGCGTGCGCAAGACCGGCGCCATGACGCAGGCACTCACCGTCGGGCGGGTGGACAAGGACGGCTGGGCGCTGCTGTCGAGCGGTTCGGCCCGGATCGCGACCTGGGCGACCACGGTCAACGGCAAGCCGGATCCGATCGTATTCGCTGTTCTTCAGGGAGAGGACTGAACATGTCCGGGTACTACGAGATCCGCCACACGGTCGGCTTCGAAGAGACCAACCTCGTCGGCAACGTCTACTACGTGAACTACCTGCGCTGGCAGGGCCGCTGCCGCGAGATGTTCCTCAAGGAGAAGGCGCCCGCGGTGCTCGAGGAGGTCCGCGCCGACCTGAAGCTGTTCACCCTCAAGGTGGACTGCGAGTTCTTCGCCGAGATCACCGCCTTCGACGAGCTGTCCATCCGGATGCGCTTGGAGGAGCAGACCTCGACCCAGGTCCAGTTCGCCTTCGACTACGTGCACCTGCACCCGGACGGCGAGCGGCTGGTGGCGCGCGGACGGCAGCGGATCGCGTGCATGCGCGGCCCGAACACGGCGACGGTGCCCTCGCGGGTGCCGGAGGCGCTGCGGGAGGCGCTGGCCCCGTACACGCTCACGGCTGGGGTCTGAAGTGGTCGAGCCGGCATTGAAGGGGCTGCTGCCACCGCGGCGGCTCTCCTCGCAGACGGGCCTTCGTGAGGTGATGGCCAAGTTCGCCACCGGCATCACGGTGCTCACCGCCGGTGGCGAATCGGGACACGGCATGACGGCCAACGCGTTCAGCTCGGTGTCACTCGAACCGCCGATGGTCCTGTGCTGCGTCTCCCGCGCGGCCAGGATGCACTCGGCGATCGAGGCGGCTGGCTCGTTCGGGGTCACGATCCTCGGCTCGGGGCAACGGGAACTGTCCAAGTACTTCGCCGACTGGCGGCGCCCTGGCGGGCTCGCCCAGTTCGACGAGGTGGACTGCACCTTCGGCAAGCACACGGGCGCACCACTGCTCAACGGCGCGCTCGCCTGGCTCGAATGCCGCCTCGCCCACGCCTACGAAGGCGGCGACCACACGATCTTCGTCGGCGAGGTCCTCTCGGCGAGCCGGGGCACCGCCCAAGACGCCCTGGTCTTCTACGGCGGCGGCTACCACGACATCGAGCCCCGAGCCCGCCAATCCGCTTAAAAAAATCCCAATGTGGCATTCGTCAGCTTTCGCCACGCCAATGTGGCTTTCGTCAGCTCAAAACTGACGAAAGCCACATTGGGGGTAACGAAGACAACGTGAGGGGTGGGTCGGATGCTGGTGGGTGTGACCGGGGGTACCGGGTTCGTGGGCGCCCACTCGGTGGCCGCGATCGTCCGAAGTGGACATAAGGTTCGGCTGCTGGCAAGGGAAGAGGCCAGGGTGGCGCGGGCACTCGGGCCGCTGGAGGTCGACGCCAAGGCGGTCGACGTCGTCGTCGGCGACGTCACCGACCCCCAAACCATCGCGGCGTTCGTCAAGGGGGCCGACGCCGTGCTGCACGCGGCGTCGGTGTACTCGTTCGACAGCCGTGACCGCGAGGCCATGGCGCGCACCAATGTCCGCGGCACCGAGGTCGTGCTCGAAGCGGCGCGCAAGCACGGAATCCCGGTCGTGCACGTGTCGAGCGTCGGCGCGCTCTTCCCGTCGCTCTCGGCCTCGGTCGGCCCTTGGTCGCCGATCGGGAAGCCGAAGGAGACGTACCTGGCGACCAAGGCCGCCGCGGACGAGGTCGCGCGCAGGCATCAGGACGAGGGCGCGCCCGTGGTCATCACGTATCCGCCCGCGCTGCTCGGCCCGCACGACCCGCATCTCGGCGACCAGAACGCGCGGCTGCGTGACGTGCTGCGCGGGCTGATGCCGTTCTGGCCGGCAGGCGGACTGCCGCTCGGAGACGTCAGGGACACCGCGCGGATGCATGCCGAAGCGATAAAGGCCCCAGGCGGCAGCCGCGTGTTCGGGCCGTCGCACTTCCTGACGACCCGCGCGTACATCGAGACCGTCCGCGCGGTCACCGGTCGCGCGCTGCCCACGCTTTTCCTGCCTGCCAAGGCGATGTTCCCGATCGGCAAGACCGCCGATCTCGTCCAGCGTGGCTGGCCGTGGCATATCCCCGCCGAGTACGGGGCGCTGTACACCTGCGCGGTCGCGGTCCCCACCGGCCCCGGCGCGCCGACGGCGGGCATCGGCCCGCGTGAGTTCACGGACACGGTGACGGACAGCGTCCGCTGGCTGCACCGGACAGGGCGGCTGACCGCCAGGCAGGCGGGCACCGCTTCGCACACCGAATCCCGAAAGGCGATGGCATGACCACCAACGAGGCGTCCACGGAGACCACGGAGACGGAAGAGATCGCACTGCTGATGTTCCAGCCAGCGCCGGTGCGCACCCCGCAGCTCGCCCGCGGGCTGCGCTGGAGTGACGTCGTGGCCGAGATCGAGCGTGACAAAGACCGCCTGGGGCGGGCGGCGTGACCGAAGGGGCCGGTTACGCGTACGCCCCGCCGCCGGAGGACCGGTCTTGGCGTCAGCTGAGCCGGTCCTCCGACGGCAGGGTGATTTCGCTGATCCAGCAGGCGAAATCGATGGAGCTGCTGCGCGCGCACCGGGCAGAGCAGCGGTCGCTGATCTTCGACGGCAACGCGGCCGCGGTCGAACGGCAGCACTCGCTCGGCAAGCGCACCGCGCGTGAGCGGCTCGACCTGCTGCTCGACGAGGGGTCGTTCACCGAGGTCCAGCAGCTGACCAGGCGACGCTCCGGCGGCCCGCACACCGACGGCGTGGTCGTCGGCTCCGGCACCATCGACGGGCGCCGCGTCTACGTCTACGCGCAGGACTTCACGCTGTTCGGCGGCTCGCTCGGCGAGGCGCACGCGGCGAAGATCCAGAAGGTGATGGACCTCGCGGTAGCCACCGGCTCGCCGCTGATCGGGCTCAACGACAGTGGCGGCGCGCGCATCCAGGAGGGTGTGCTCGCGCTGCACGGCTACGGCGGCATCTTCCGCCGCCAGGTCGAGGCGTCGGGCGTGATCCCGCAGATCAGCGTCGTGCTCGGCCCCTGCGCCGGGGGAGCGGCGTATTCGCCCGCACTGGCCGACTTCACGTTCATGGTCCGCGACACGGCCAGGATGTACCTGACCGGCCCCGACGTGGTCGAGGCCGTCACCGGGCACCGCGTCTCGCACGACGAACTCGGCGGCGCGGACGTGCACGGCACCCTGTCCGGCGTGGCCACTGTCGTGCACGACGACGAGGAGAGCTGCCTCGAGGACGTGCGCTACCTGATCTCGATGCTGCCGAGGAACTATCTGGAGCAGGCACCGCACACCGGCTCGTCCGACGCCGAGAACGACGAGCGGCCAAGGCTCGCCGAGATCGTCCCCGTCGAGCCGAACCAGCCCTACGACATGCGTGAGGTCATCGCCGAGATCGTCGACGACGGCGAGTTCTTCGAGATCCACGAGCTCTGGGCAGGCAACGTCATCTGCGCCTTCGCCAGGGTCGACGGGCATGTGGTCGGCGTCGTCGGCAACCAGCCGCTGGTGTTCGCCGGTGTGCTGGACGGCCCGGCGTCGCAGAAGGCGGCGCGGTTCGTGCGGTTCTGCGACGCCTTCAGCATCCCGCTGGTGACGCTGGTCGACGTGCCCGGCTTCCTGCCGGGGGTCGAGCAGGAGCATTCCGGCATCATCCGGCACGGCGCGACGCTGCTCAGCGCGTACTGCGAGGCCTCGGTCCCGCGTGTGCAGGTCATCCTGCGCAAGGCGTACGGGGGCGCGTACATCGTGATGGACTCGCGGTCGATCGGCACGGACCTTTCGCTGGCCTGGCCGACGAACCAGATCGCCGTGATGGGCGCGGAGGGCGCGGTCAACGTGTTGCACCGCAAGGAGTTGGCGACCGCGAAGGACCCGGCACGGTTGCGCAGCAGGCTCGTCGCGGAGTACACC
The DNA here is from genome assembly GCF_042734395.1 of Amycolatopsis sp. NPDC059657. NCBI lineage: Bacteria > Bacillati > Actinomycetota > Actinomycetes > Pseudonocardiales > Pseudonocardiaceae > Amycolatopsis > Amycolatopsis sp. NPDC059657. Next base: position 12,412 of record NZ_JBHWEB010000121.1, read on the forward strand.
GAGGAGTTCATGCACGCCGGCTACGCCGCCGAGCGCGGTCTCGTCGACGACGTGATCGACCCGGTCGACACCCGCTCGGCGATCGCACGCGGGCTGGCCATGGTGCGCGACAAGCGCAAGCCGATGCCCCAGCGCAAGCACGGGAACCCACCGGTATGACCGAGATCAGGATCGAGCGCGGCGCCCCAGACGCCGAAGAGCTCGCCGCGTTGATCGCGGTGCTCGCCTCGCTGGCCGCCCAGCCGCGGCCGGTGAGGCACGCCCCGGTCTCCCGGTGGCGTGGTTCGCACTGGCGTGAGTCGACTTTGGACTCAACTCGCCTTCGGTAATTCTTCGTCGTATCCCTTGCTCCTGCCACGCGTGCTGTGCCCGGGGTGCACGGCAAGGTACCGGACCACGCCGTCGATCAACGGCTCCAGCTCGGCGGTCTCACCGTCGGCGAAGGGCGCGCCGCAGGCCGCGCAGGTCCGCTGACGCTTCGCCATGCTCATGCTGCTTCGTCCACTTCTTCCGTGCCTTCCTCCACCATGACGTCGTCATCCGCGAAGAGTTCATAAGGGTCGAGGTATTCAGTCATTTTTCACTCCCCACTCGGTGCGTTTTCTGCTATAGCAAGGACACCGCGCCGGGGTGCGAACCGACAACTTTTCCTTTGCGCCTGTTCCAAGGCAAGATCGAAGAAGACCAGCCAGGCGGGTGACCGGCAAACTGGGTTGTGCTGCCGGAGTCCGCTCTTTTTGGCGAGGAGGCCACCGCATGGCTATGCGCCTCCGGCTCACCGAGGGGTTGCCTGTGCTCGAACGGTGGGCCGCGTCGGCCAGCCAGGCTGACAAGAACGCCATGTACAAAGCCCTGTTCTCCGTGGGGGATGGCACGGCGTTCCTGATCTACGACGTGTTCCCGGAGGGAACGGCGAAGCGGTTCATCTTCCAGGTCAAGGAAGATCTCCGCGTGAAGATCGGGATACACAACAAGGAATCGTTCGATATCCTGCACATCGGTGCCGAAGTGTGATGAGGGAGAACGGATGTTCCTGAAGTCCCTGCCCGCCGATTCCCATCTACTGCAGGTGTTCCAGGCCAACCCGGCCACCGCGCGCCCGCTGCTCGACCTCCACGAGGTCGTGCTGCGCGGCCCGTCGGTGTTCACCCCCGGCGAGCGTGAGCTGCTGGCCGCGTACGTCTCCGGCGTCAACAGCTGCGACTACTGCCACGGCATCCACACCGTGACCGCGGAGGCGTTCGGCGTCCCGGAAGGCCTGCTCACGGCGGCGTTGACCGATTTGGACTCCGCTCCGATCGACGACAAGCTCAAGCCGGTGCTGCGCTACGTCGGCAAGCTCACCCGCACCCCGGCCAAGATCACCGCCGAGGACGCCGAAGCGGTCTTCGCGGCAGGCTGGGACGACAGCGCACTGCACGACGCGGTCGTGGTCTGCGCGCTGTTCAACTTCATGAACCGCATGGTCGAAGGCCTCGGCATCGAAGCGGGGCCCGGCTACGCGGCGACCTCGGGCCAACGTCTGCACGACATCGGCTACGCGGGCCTCGCCGAGCACCTCTGACCTAACCGACCGCGCGAAATCATCTCAGGATGACCTCCGCATGTGACTTCGCTGCTGCGGTGACGGCTGTGGGATGCGTGGTGCCGGCCTTGATCCTTCAACTCAAGAACATGAACCATATTCAAATATCAACCGGCTGGTCGACGTTCGGTGCGGTGTTAGGGTGCCGAATGTGTTGCGCGTCGGCGGCTCCGAGTTCGACCAATATCTCGCTACGGCGATGGGGGACTGGTCGACGGCGAGCTTTCTGTCGGAGCTTTGCCCTCGCACGCTAACGCGGCTGATCGCCGCGGGTGAGGTGCACAATTTCAGTGCCGGTGAGCGGCTCATCATAGAAGGCGAGCAGGACAAGTCGGTTTACCTGTTGCTTGGGTCTTATGTGAAGGTTGTCGCCCGGTTTGCGGGGAAAGGCGAAGCTCTGCTGGCCATCCGCGTAGGCGGTGACGTCGTCGGCGAGCAGGCGGTGCTGGACGGGAGTCCGCGGTCAGCGACGGTTGTCGCCTGTGGCCGGAAGCCTGTGGTCGCGGTCCGTGTCGAGGCTGCGCCGTTCGAAGCGATTCTCGCGGAAGACGTACAGGCGATGCGCCGGCTCGTGGCCTCCGTCAGTCTCAAGTTGCGAGCCGCCAACCGAAAGCGGATTGACTACACGGCGATGCGGGCACCCGAGCGATTGGCCAGGGCGCTGGTCGAGCTCGCCAAGACCTGCGGGCGCCCGACGGGCACCGGCGGCGTGCTGATCCACGCCAATCTCACTCAGCTCGAACTGGGCACGCTAGTAGGAGTGCAGCGGGCTGCCGCGGAGCGAGCATTGGCCGAACTGCGCAAAGACCATCTGATCGAGCCTGGAAGACATCCCATCATCCCTGATCTTGCGGCTCTGCGTGCGCGTGCGGGCTTGGATCCATCAAATGATGGAAAAGTGGACTGAGCCGTTCACCGGTCTTCAAACTGGCCCTCGGCGCACAGGCGTCACGCCATCTTGGATGAATGAGCTGTTCAGCGCAGTCGCGGCGAGGAATTGTCGGTGGGCTGTGGTGGACTTTGCGCCCTGAAGCCGAGAACGGCTCCGCGACTAGATGATTCGGCAGGGATGGAATGACTTGGACTCCGTCCTGGGCGCGTGAACGCGCTCAGCAGCGCAACGAGGAGATCCGGGATCTTGTGTTGACCGAGGTGGCGAGGGAGATCGACTTCGAACTGATCAGCCGCAAGGAGCCGCGAGTTCTGACGGGCACTCACTTCTACGTCGACGTGACCAACTTCAACCAGCTGCTCCGTGAGGAGCGAGATGATCACGGCGAAGATCTGCTCCGGCTGCTTCATGTCTTCGCTCGCGAGGTGAGCAAGGTCATCGAAGACGACTTCGGCGGTTGGAAGGTGCACTTCCAAGGGCCGAGGGCACACGCGGTGGCTTACCGGCCAGTGGGCCAGGGCGGCACGATGGTGGTGAAGGCCGTCTTGACGTGCCTCGCGATCCGCCATGTGACTTCGGTCTTCAACGAGATTTTCGAACTTGACGGCGGCAGGGCATGGGCAGTTGCGGCGGGCCTCGACCACGGCGAGTGCATTGCGACGAAGAATGGCGCGCAAGGTGATCGAGAACTGCTGTTCCTCGGTAGCGCCGCCAACCACGCGGCGAAAACGCTGCGAAGTTCGGGAATCCGCATGACGGCTCAGGTCCGTGACCTCTTGCCGGACGGCCTTCGGGCGCGCACGACGTCCGTGGACGAAGAAACCTGGTGCCTGAGTCTCACCGTCGGCGAGGTCGAACGCTTGGCAGGCGAGTACGGCTGGAACTGGACTCTCGAGGCTGCGCGTCAGCGACTGACAGATGCCCTCGAGCGATTCCCCAGCGGATGTATTTCGAGTGCCGAAGTCAAGGAGTCGATCGACAAAGCGACGTTGAGGTTCTCCTCGACGAAGCGAGTGTCCGGAGCCTCCCTCTTCGCCGATGTCGACGGATTCACGGCGTACATCGACCAGCTCGAGGAACTCGGAGACAAGACAGAGGCCGTGCGGTTCTTCCACGTGCTTCGCGGTGTCATGCGTGATTCCGCTGTGCAGGAGTTCGAGGCACTGCGGATTCAATATCAGGGGGACCGCATGCAGGCCTTGGCATACCGTCCGGTGGCCGACGAAGCCGCGGCCGCATTTGACGCCGTTCGGCTCGCGGCCGCGCTGACCACGGTCGCGGATGAGATCGTTCCCGAGGTCACGGGGGTGCCGCGGCAACGGCTCGCGATCGGCTTGAGCTGGGGCGAGGTGCTGGTATCGAAGATCGGGCAGCACGGTCGTGCTGACTACGTGAGTCTCGGCGCTTCGACAGCGAGTGCGGCGAACATCCAGCAGCGGCTCGACGGAGGCCAGATCGGTATCGATCGAGGACTTCGGGAACGTCTGCCTGCTTGGCTGCAGGACATTTTCAGTTGGGACGAGAGCGCAAAGGCCTATGTCACGAGTATCGGCTGGAGCGCTCTGTCTGCGCTCGTCGAGTCTGAGTCTGCGCGTGCTGTCTCAATTCGCCCCTGGCGGCAGTCCTGAGAAGGGGCGCGCGAGCGCGGCTGAAAGAGGATCGAGAGATTCTCGCCGCAGAGCAGCCTAGCTTGCATCACCAGGGTGTTCGGGACGGACGTTTGAGGATTGACGGTGATATGGAGGTCCGACTCCCCGGTCAGGTAGTGGAAGAGTTTCGGATCGCTGTCTTGTACCCGGCGGCATCTCCCTTTGAACTACCGGACACGTTTGACATGGGGAGCCGGTTCGTGAAGGGAGGTGAAAACCATGTGGAGGAAAGCGGGCGATTCTGTCTCTGGCTACCACTGGATGCGCCGGTCGACGACTTCCAGCGGCCCGGAGGGCTAAGTCGTTACCTCGAAACCGTAGCCACGTTCATCTCACTGCAGGTGCAGTTCGAGTGGCGTCGACAGTACGACGTGCGCCCGTACTGGCCGTCGCGGGATTGGGACCACGACGAAGCGGGTTACCGGCAGTGGTTTCGCGAAAATTCCGTCGAACTGTCGCCTGATCAATTCGAATGCCTGCTGGCTGCCCTGACTGATGGTGCCCCGGCGGGAAGCCGGTGCCCTTGTGGCTCTGGGAAACGACTGGGCAACTGTCACAAGAAGTGGCTCCAAAAGGTGCGGAGGGAGGCTGCACGAAGTCCGCAGGTAATCAAGGCGGCGCGGAATCACTTGGCGGAATGGCGCGAAGCGGTGCGACGGCGGTCGAGCTGACCCACACATCGCGGGCCTCTGTGCGATTCGCCGGTCAGTCAGCAATCCCTGGGGAGGGAGATTTGTGGTGCACAATGGAACGAAATGACGGACGTTGGTCCCGGAACACCTTGCTCGGAAGTCTCGACGCCTACGTACGTCAGGAGGTGCTCGCGGCAGGTGTGGTGAATCGCTATCCGGAAGAGCGCTATCTTCTGCGTCAAGACGAGCGTGGAGATCATGTGCTGGTGCTGCTCAGTGGCACGGCGAAAGTGCTGGTGCACACCAGCTCAGGGCATCTTGGGTTGCTGGGGATCAGGATCGCCGGCGAAATGATCGGCGAGATGAGCGCACTCGATGAGCGCGTGCCCCGGTCCGCGAGCGTGATCACGGGAAGTGTCGTGACGGTCGCCAAGATCGGCCGGCGGCGGCTGGAAGCGCTGATGACCCAGCATCCGCAGCTGTCTCTCGCAGTGACGCGGATGATCAGCGAGCGGCTGCGCTGGGCAAATCGGCGACGTATCGACGCGGGGACGTACGGCCCGCGAGTGCGCGTGGCTCGGCTCATCGCCGAGCTTGCCGCCTGCTACGGAAACCAGAGGCCGGATGGCTGGGACTTGGGACTGAACCTGACTCAAGCGGAGTTGGGCTCACTCGCTGGGATCGCCCAGCGGACAGCTGAACGTGAGTTACGCATGCTCGAGGACGAGAATGTGATCAAGCGACGCTACCGGCGGCTGGAGATCGTCGACTCCGTGCGGCTGCGTTCGATCGCCGAGTGGGACCAGAACCCGCCTCTGTGCGTATTTTCGTGACTGAAAGTCGCGAATGATGGTGAAAATCTTCCTAATGATCAAGAAGGGCTCACTCAATGCCATCAATCGGCGCGGTCAGCCGTCGGCTCTGTGTAGCTGCTGACGCTCGCGGCTACAGCCGCGGCAACGACACGCATCAGCTGGCCACCCAACGCTATCTCCTCGAAGTGCTTGACTCCTCCGCGACCGCGGCGGGGCTGGACAGAGTCGGCTGGGAACGCCAGCCAGGAGGGGATTCCGAACTCGCGATACTTCCTGCCGGCGAGTCGGAAGCGCTTGTCGTGGACCGCTTCCTTCGAGAACTGGACGCGGCTCTGGCGCGGCACAACTCGTTGATGGCCGACGGGGCGAAGCTCAGGCTTCGTGTCGCGATCCATTTCGGCAGGCTTGTCACAGGACACAACGGGTATGCGGGTCCGGCTCCTGTGGAGGTAAGCCGCCTACTCGATTCACGGCAGTTGCGAGACGCACTGGAAGAGTTCCCTGACGTGCAGATGGCCGCGCTTTTGTCGGCGCCTGTCTTCGAAGACACGGTGAAGCCCCGGCACACCACCTTGCGGCCAGAAGAGTTCAGGCAGGTGGCAGTAGAGAAGAAGGAATATCAAGGTACTGCTTGGCTTTGGGTGCCCGGTGCGAGTCAGCTGTCTTCGGCGGCCGGGACGGAACCAGGCCAGTCGCCGACGGTGAGCGGCGGCACGCAGGTCCACACCACGGTCAACGGCGGCGTGACCGCTACGGACATCGTCTTCGGCGTGCGAAATGGGTGAACTGACTTGACGATCATGGATGAGTCGCCCGTAGAGGGTGAAACGGAGACCGACTCGCAGCCGCCGGCGATGATCGACGACGACGCGCAAGCGGAAGCCGACCAATATGGTGAGGCCGACCGCGTCGCCATCAACGCGAAGCAGGCGGTCTACACCACAATCAACGGGAACATCTCCGCCAGTAGTGTCATGTTCGGGATGGTGGGCAGCGGTGCACCGAAGCGGTCGACCGGGCCTGTGCGGTTCGGCGAAATCAAGGAAGCGCTTGAGTGCTTCACTCGCCCTGCCGGGCTTGACAGCGCGGTAGAGATCCTGCGTGATCGCGGCCTGGTGATTTTGCACGGGCGCGAGGGGCAGGGCAGGCGCACCTCCGCGATCAAGCTGTTGACCGAGGTAGGGGCTTTCACGAGCACTGGTCCGGATTTGATCAGTATCTCGCCGGCGAGTTCCTTGCCGAACCTGGCGACCGGGATGACCTATCTGCCGCGTCGTGGCTATCTGGTCGCGGACCTGGTCGCTGACGGCTCCGAATCGCCCGTTCGAGTGCACGATCTCGCCCTTTTGGCGAACAAGGTGAAGCAGGAAAACGCTTTTCTCGTGATCACGAGCACCGCCTACGACATGAGCGAGCAGGTTGTCCCGGATTTCGCGGTGAACCTCGGTGTGCCCGATCTGGGGCAGGTATTCCTTCGTCGATCCGGCGTCGAAAACCTCGACGAACAGATCAAGGAACGGGTGTTGGAGCAGGTGTCTAGCCTTCGCGGGCCTCGTGAGGTCGTGCTACTGGCGGAGCGGCTAGCACTCGATCCGGACCACGCGTTTGACGCGTTCCGGTCCAAGGCCCGTGAACAGGTCGTCGACTGGTTCATAGTCGACCACACGGTCAAAGAGGTGCTCCAGGTGGCCGCTGTCGCACTTCTCGGTGCACAACCCGAGCCAGTCTTTGACCGGTTGTTCGCTGGCTTGACGGCTCATGCCGAGCCCGTCGTGACGCAAACCGTGCTGGAAGCCAAGCCCGCGATCGAGCAGGTCATGGTACGGCGTAACCGGGAACATCCCCTTCTCGTCGCTGCTGGTTCAGGTGGGTGGGGCAGTGGCGGAGGCAGGAAGATCGACTTCAGGCTGAGCGAACACCGAGAGGCTGTGCTTGAGGAATTGCACAGCCAGTTCGGCTACGACCTGTGGGACCCCGTTCGGCGGTGGCTCGGGGAACTGGCTGAACTCGGCCTGCGGCCCGAGACGGAAGGCCAGCTCGCATTCGGGCTCGCTCTGCTGGCGCGCAGTGATTTCACTGATGTCCGAAGTTCGTTCTTGGAACAGTGGGCCGCCGGCCCAGCCGCCGAACGCAGCACGGCAGCGATGATGTTGTGGTTCATGAGCGACGATGACGCCTTGGCGCCACTCGCACTGAGCACGGCACTAGCTTGGGGTGATCGCCAGGGCATTCCGAAGGCGCTGACCTCGGCGATGGCCTTGGGTGGTCCGCTCGGCCTCCGTTTTCCCGCGGAGGCCATGCAGCGACTGTGCTTTCTTTCCCTTCGTGCGCAACGTATTCGTGAGGTCGCTCAGAACGCATTGGCCATTCTGTTCGCCACTGCAGCCGAACGGGGCGAACCTGAGGCACGAGACGTGTTGAACACGGTCACAGCGGAACATGCGAGGGCCATCGGGATGCCGACGGGGGCGACGACCGCTCAACCTTGCGTTGGAGATTCGATGGCAGTCCTCGCTGACCCACTGATCGAAGCGCAGCGGACGAGCAACGGGACGGCCGAGGATGAGCAAGGTGACGTCTTCGAGCGCGGCTCGAACCCCCGTGTCATGCGTGCTGCCAGGCAGATGGTGGTCGAAGTGCTCTCCGCTTCCCGCAGCGGGGCGGACGAGCCGGTGGCAGCACTGATCCTGCGTGAGCAACCTGCCAATGTCCCGTTGCTCGGAGCGCTTTGGGCCGATGTTCTCTGCAGCACACCACATCGAAGGGGTGCCATCAAAGCGCTTTGCCGGACGTTGCGTGCGCTCGCCAACGACCACGAGGTTCAGGGTGCCGTCGCGGCATTGGGAGAAGCCATCCACGTGAGCATGCCTCCCGCACACCGGTCTCTGAGGCGTGACGAGCTGCTACGAGCCTTGCAGGACAGCCCTCGTTCCGCGCAAGTCCACATCTCGACCCTGTTGACCGCGATCGGCGGTACCGGGGCCCCACCATTCACCAAGCGTTCGTGAGGAGTCTGCCGACCATGTCCACAGCCGTTTCGTCAGCATCCATGTCTTCCACCCCTTACCCAGTGGTCACTGAACACTCGCTCGCACGGGCATCCCGGAAGTTCCTCGTCCGCACTCGGGAAATCGAGGAACTGCCACAGCTGGCCCCGGGCACCGTTCTCGTGTTCGAGGTCGACTCCGGCTATGTGGCGTTCAACGAACGGCGGCACCTGGCCGGACGTGAAGACGTGGTGGTCAACGCGGTCTCGGTCAGTTTGGTGGATGTCCGGGACCGGCTGGTCCGGGTCCCGTTCGCCGTGCCGTCCAGTAGCCCGGCAGACGACTTCACCGTGCTCGTCGACTTCCAATGCCGTGTCGTGCGACCGGAGTCGGTGGCGGAGCAGGGGCTTTCCAATCTCGTTGGGCTCTTGCGCACCTACCTCCGACAGAACTCCGCGCTCGCCCCCACGACAGGTTCATTCTCCGTCGAGGATATTGCCCAGGTGCGTAAGGAAGTCCCCGCGCTTATCGAAGCTTACTGCCGGATGCGGTCACCTCAGATCGACGGCATGCGGATCGAGCTGGCCGGTGTGCTGGTGCGGACGCCGGCAGATTTGGCGAATCACGAGCGGGACATGCGTGATCTCGATTGGAAGCACCGCAAGGAGAACCGGGAGTACGAAGCCGAAGATCGCAATGCGGCCAGGCTGGAAGGATACTTCCATCGCGGACCTGAGGCGGTGGCCGGGCTCGCGGTCGCCAACCACCAATTGAACCTGGGTGAAGCGACCGAGCGTGAATACGAAATGCAGGCACAAAAGCGAGCGGAGATCATCAAGATCATCCAGGCCTTGCCCGAAGGAGCGCTCGACACGGTCGCGGTCAACGGCGAGCGGCTGATCGAGCACGCGCTCGACGGACTCCTTAGTCCGAAGCGGGGGACTGGCGCGTTGCCGCCGCGGGACCTGTCTCGGGCGCAACTTGACCGGCACTCAGCGGAGGAGGAACCGCATGACTGAACCCACCGCAGCGGTTCCAGTCGAGAGCGCCGCCGCTCAGACTGCCGCGCGCTGGCTGAGAACGCTCACCGGCGCCGACGAGAAGATGCTAGACGAAGTCCCCAGCGAACGTGCTCGATACACGGCGATGGGCGGTGTCGTGTTCGGTACAGCCGTTATCGCGACCTTCTCGATGCTGGTCGGTCTGTCGGAGGTGATCGACGCGTTCAATGTGCTGCTCTTCGTGCCGGCGTTGATCTGGGGTTGCTTCATCCTGAACCTCGACCGCTGGCTCATCTCCAGCTCGGCAGGAACGGGCTGGTCGAGGAGAGCGGGCGTGCTGGTGCCGAGATTGATGCTCGCCTGCTGCTTCGGTGTCGTGATCGCCGAACCCCTCGTGCTCCGCATCTTCGCGCCGGCAATCGAACAGCATGTTCTTGACGCTCGTGACCAGGACCTGCGGAATCTGACCAGCCTCCTGCTTCGTTGCAATCCGGATCCGACAGCGGAAACGGCTGCTTTCGAGGCCGCGTCCCAGCCGGAATGTGATCACCATCGGATGAAACTTGAGGCTGGGCACGCCGCGGTGAGCGGTGAACTCGCCGGCCTCAAGGACGAGGCCAAGCAGCTTCGTGGCAGCGTCGACGCGGACAATGCCGAGCAGGCTCGCCGTGACACTTTGGCGAGTAACGAGTGTGCGGGAACCCCGGGGCCTGGTGTCAGCGGTAAGAAAGGGCGCGGTCCCGAATGCTTGACGCGCGAGGCCGAGGCCCAAGACTTCCGACGGACGCATCCCATCACAGAGCGCTCAGCGAGGTTGGCGACGTTGGAGACTCGAATCGCGGGCTTGGAGGGGACTAAAGCGACTTCCCAGCAGGAATATCAACGGATGCGTGACGCCGAGGTCAAACGGCAGGTCGACGAGATGGCCGCCAATCAGGGGCCGATCGGGCTCCTTCAGAGGCTCACCGCCTTGGACGAGTTGACCTCGGCCAACGGGTTCCTCGTCGCCTCGTCCTGGTTCATCAGGGGTTTTCTCATCCTGGTGGACTGCCTGCCGGTTCTGGTCAAACTGCTCGGCGGTGTTACTCGCTACGAACAACTGGTTGAGGCAAGAGCCAGCAGCGCGCAGAAGATTTACCAGGAAGAGGTGAAGACGAAGGAACTCCGAGAGATGTCAAACCTGGAGGTCGAACAGCACGAACTACGTAACGCGGCTTCGGTCCGGTTGGCAGCCTCGGACTCGGACCGCCGATGGCAGGATGCGCAGCGCGAGGTCGAATGTGAGCGGCATATCAGTGAACTCGCCGAGCAGATCAAAAGGCGTGGACAAGAGGGGGGCCCTTTCGAAGGGGTACCGAGGAAGCCACTGGAGCCGGATGAGCCGGTGCGCACCAACGGGGCAGTGCTGAGCTGACGGCAGAAGGAGCGGCGGTCAACTTCGTCGCTCACTTTCTTGCCCACTTCGTACTTGCCGGGAGCAGTGTTTGCTTCGACCGAGGGCTTCCGATGAGCGCGAAGGCCGTAGGCGGTCGCCTGGACGTGGTGAGGGGCGCCCTTCCCGCTTCCCTGGGAAAGGCACCCCTCCGGTTTCTCCTGCCTGAAGGAGGTTTTAGGCCGCGAAGGCCGCGTCCGACGACTCGGGTGGGCGGCCTTCGCGGCGCAACGGGGCGGGCTAGCCGAACCGCATGGTCGAAGGCCTCGGCATCGAAGCTGGCCCCGGCTACGCGGCGACCTCGGGCCAGCGTCTGCACGACATCGGCTACGCGGGCCTCGCCGAGCACCTCTGACCTAACCGAGACGCGCCAGCAAGGCCAAGGTCTCGGCCTCACGCAAGCGTTGCCCCGACCCCCGATGCAGCTCGAGCGCCATCTCGGCGTGCTTGCGCGCGTCCTCGGGCCGCCCCAGCGCGAGGTTCACCGCGGCCAGCGCATGCCTTGCCCTGCCAAGGAACAACGCCCACCCGTGCTCCTCACACACCCGTAGCGCCTCCACAGCGTGCTCCTCCGCGAGCAACGGCTCCCCGCGTGCCAGCATCAGATCCGTCAGCCCCAGCAGGCTTTCGATCCGGACCGGCGTGTGCCCGACGTCGTCGGCGATCCGCAGCGCGTCGAGTTCCAGCCGCAATGCCTCGTCCAGACGCCCGAGGTGGTGCTGGACCTGCGCGAGCCCGTGCAGCGACTCGCTCTTCCATCGCGGCTCGGCGAGCTCGTGCCCCTTGACCCGCGACTGCTTGATCAGCAGCTCGGCCGTGGCGTCGTAGCCCAGCGAAAGGAACACACCACCGAGCTGCTCCAGCGTGTACGCGTGCCTGGCCTTGACGTCGAGCGCCGCCGAGGCCGCGAAATCCGCCTCGGCCTCGTCGGTCCGGCCGAGCTGGTGCAACGCCCATCCGCGCGCGGCGAGCGCGTTGGCCTGCGCCGCCTTGTCGCCCGAAGCCAAGGCCATCCGCCGTAGCCGATCGGCCGCCCGCTCGGTCCGCTCGGCGTCACCGAGCGCCATCTCGCACTCGATCTCCGCGCTCAGCGCGGTGACCTGCACCCGCTCCAGCCCGTGCTCGTCGCCCAGGCTCAGTGCCTTGCGCGCGTGCTTCAACGCGATGTCGTGCCTGCCGTGGAACAGATACGCGATGGCCAGGTTGAGCCGCATGCCCGCGGCGCCCTCCCAGTCACCGAGCTCGAGCCACAGCCCGATCGCCTGGAACGAGTGATCCAGCGCGCTGTCCATGTCCCTGGCGACGTAGTGCGCCAGCCCGAGCGTCCGGTGCATCGCGGCCTCGAGCGCGGCGTCACCCAGCCGCCGCGCGGAGCCGAGGCCGAGTTCACCGGTCGAGAGCCAGTCGCCGATCCGCCGGTTCAGCCAGAACACCCCGCGCAACGCGTCCACCAGCCGCGTGCACAGCAGGTCGGCGCCTCGCTCGTGGGCCCATTCCGTGGCGGCGACGAGATTCTGGCACTCCGATTCGAGCCACCCCATCGCCTCCTGGCCATCGGTGAACCGCCCGGCACGCGGCGGGGAACTCGTGAGGGGGCTCAGCAGCGCGCACGCGTCCTCGACGCTCGTCAGGTAGAAGCCGAGCAACCGCGTGATCGCCGCGTCGTCGTCACCCCGGCTCCGCGCGTACAGCTTGATCAGGTCATGCAGCCGGTAGCGCCCCGGCAGGTACTGCTCGACCAGGTGCGTCGTCTCCAGCTCGTCGAGCAGCTCCGCCGCGTCGCCGCCGTTCAGCGCGGTGACCGCGTCGAGCGCGAGGTCGGGCCCCGGCGCGACGCTGAGCAGCCGCAGCAGGTCGCGCGCGGCGGGCCGGACGGCGCCGTAGGACAGGTCGAACGCGGCCGCGACGCTCGCGTCCGGGTCGCCGTCGATGCGGAGCTGGGTGAGCCGGTCGCCCTCGGCGAGTCTGCCCGCGAGGTCCGCGACGCTCCCGTGCCTGGTCAGGTTCGCCGCCGCGACGCGCAGCGCCAGCGGCAGATGCCCGCACAGCTCCGCGAGCCTGGCCGCGGCCGCCGGGTCCGCCGCGACGGCGTCGCTGCCCAGCACCTGCGCCAGCAGCGCCGACGACTCGTCCGCCGACATCGAATCCAGCGTGATCCGCTTGGCGTCGTGCAGCGCGGACAACCCGGCCAGCGCGTTGCGGCTGGTGACGATCACGAAGCAGCCGGGAGAGCCGGGCAGCAGCGGCCGGACCTGGCAGGCGTCCGCGGCGTTGTCGAGCACGATGAGCAGCCGCTTTCCGTCCACAGTGGAGCGATAGAGCAGCGAGAGCGCCTCCGGCTCGACCGGGATGTGCGCGCTGGGCATGCCGAGTTCCCGCAGCAGCAAGGTCAGCGCCGCGTCGGCGGACATCGGCCCCGCCCGGTCGAACCCGCGCAGGTTCACGTACAGCTGGCCGTCGGGGAACAGGTGCCGCGCGCGATGCGCCCAGTGCACGGCGAGCGCGGTCTTGCCGACCCCCGCGGTGCCCGCGATCGAGGTGATCACCACCGCGGTGCCCTGCGCGCCGCCGTGGACGCGGTCCAGCTCGGCGAGCTCGGCCGCCCGTCCCGTGAAACTCGGCATGTCCATCGGCAGGCAGGCCGGAGCGCCCGGCCGGTCCTCGGCGAGCCGCTGTTCGAGTTCCGCGCATTCCCGGAGTACCTGGCGCCGTTGTTCGTCGAGCTCGGCGCCCGCTTTTCGCAATACCGTGCTTTCGATCCCGTCGAGCGCCGGTTTACGCCACAGCGACAACGCTTTCCGAAATGCGCGCACGGATTGACTTGCGCGCGCCGAAGCGACCAGATCGGCGAATCGGACGGCGTCCGAACAGTGCGCGGGCAGGTCGAGCCGATAGCCGGCTTCCTCGGTGACGACCGCCGTGGCGTCGAGCACGGACCGCAGCGCGTGCACCCGTTTGTACACCTGCTGCCGGTAGGTGGGCGGAGGCTTTCCGTCCCACAGCACGCTTGCGAGCCGTTCGACGGACACGGTCTGCCCGATGTCGAGCACCAGCGCGGCGAGCAGCGCCTGCTGACCGCCGCCGCCGACAAAGCGGCGCTCGTCGCCGGACCACACCTCGAACTGTCCCAGTAGCCGGAATTCGAGCATCGGCTACCCACTTCCTTCCCGGCTCATACCCTCGCCGGAAGAATACCCGGCTGATTACGAATTGGTGTCTTACGCTTTCGGATAGTGAAAATAAACGAGTACACGCTCACCGCACGATCTCATCCCTATCTCGCCGACCACGAGGTGGGTGGGGCACTCGTGCTCCCGGTCGTGATGGCGCTCGAATGGTTCGCCGAGGCGGCCCGCGAGGTCGACCCGGCCGCCGAGGTGCTCGAAATCGGCGACGTGAAGGTCTACCGCAAGCTCGTCATCGAGGATTTCGGCGGCGCGGGCACCACGGTCCGCGTCCAGTGCGCCCGCCAAGACCGGTTGCTGACCCTCGATCTCTTCACCGCGCCAGGCAAACCCCCGCACTACCGCGCCCACGGCCTGCTCGGCCACACCCGCAACGGCAGCCTGCGCGGCCGTGAGCATCCCCGCGGCCTCGTACCCTGGGTCGACGACGAGTTCTACGACGGCCGCACCCTCTTCCACGGCCCCAGCTTCCAGGTCCTGCGCGCGCTGACCGGCTTCTCGGACTCCGGCGCCATCGGCACGCTGACCGGCTCGAAGGCGGCGGGCTGGGGCGGGCGCGACTGGCACACCGACCCAGCGCTGATGGACGGCGGCCTGCAGATCGCGGTGCTGTGGGCGGAGCTCGAACTGGGCGGCGCCTCACTGCCGATGAGCGTCGGCGGCTACCGCGTGCACCGCGCGGGCCTCGCGACCGGGCCGGTCACCTGCGTGGTGTGGGCCAGGCGGATCCACGACGTCGAAGCCGAGTGCGACATCGCCTTCTTCGACGAAGACGGCGGCCTGCGCGCCGAGCTCTTCAACGTCTCCCTGATCCTGCGCCCCTGACGAGAACAGTCGTGAGTGGTACGGCCGGTTCTAACCGGGCCGGGCCCGCACGACCCCCACCCGGGGGGCCCCCCCGGGGCACAAAGGATACCCCCGGTGTGACCGGGTGATATAAAAAAAGGA
>NZ_JBHWEB010000122.1:0-27381 GCF_042734395.1 Amycolatopsis sp. NPDC059657
GGGTACGGCCGGTTCTAACCGGCCATACCACTCACGACCCCAGGTAGACCTCGAGCAGTTTCCGCAGGTGGGCGTCGGCCGCGTCGAGCGGGCGTGGTGACTTGGTGCTGCGGCTTTGGATGATCGCGCCTTCGATGGCGCTCACGATGAAGGTGGCCATGGACGGCGCGGCCGCCTCGTCCATGCCCGCCGCGGTCAGCGCGGCCGTGAGGCGGCGCTCCCATTCCTCGAAGACCGTGGCCGCGGCGGTCTGCTCGGCGAGCGCGGCGGCCACGACCGGGCAGCCGAAGCGGTAGTCGCTGGCTTCGAGGGTGCGTTTCCACCAGCGGACCAGTGTGGCGATCAGCGCGGACGGCGAGTCGGCGCGTGCCTCGATGAGCGCGCTCATCTGCTCACCTGCCGAGAGCGTCGCGTGTTCGATCAATTCGGTCTTGCCGCCGGGAAAGTGCTGGTAGATCGAGCCGCGTGCGGTTTTGCTGTGCGTGAGCAGCTCGGTGAGGCCGGTGCCGTGCACGCCGTGCTCACGGATGAGCGTGATGGCGCTTTCGATCAGGCGCTCTCTCGGTCCGGCGGTCATCCGCATCTCCTCATGCTCTAGACCGGTCAGTCTAGATGTGTCATGGTACCCATAGACCGATCGATCTACAGGAGCACTCGTGAGCACAGTCAAGAGCGCCTGCATCCTCTGCGAATGCAACTGCGGCATCGAGGTCACGCTGGACGGCCGCAGGCTGTCGAAGATCAGCGGCGACAAGGAGCACCCGGCCTCCGCCGGCTACACCTGCGAGAAGGCACTGCGGCTCGACCGCTATCAGAACGGCCGCGACCGCCTGAGCTCCCCGCTGCGCCGCCGTCCCGACGGGTCCTACGAGGAGATCGACTGGGACACGGCGATCACCGAGATCGCGCGCCGTCTCGAAGGCATCCGGGACACGCACGGCGGCGACAAGATCTTCTTCTACGGCGGTGGCGGGCAGGGCAATCATCTCGGCACCACGTACAACCGCGCGTTCCAGGCCGCGCTGGGCGCGCGGTACTACTCGAACGCGCTCGCCCAGGAGAAGACCGGCGAGATGTGGGTGGACGGGAAGCTCTACGGCGGGCACACGAAAGGCGATTTCGAGCACGCCGAGGTCGTCGTGTTCGTCGGCAAGAACCCTTGGCAGTCCCACAGTTTCCCGCGCGCCAGGCCGACACTGCGGCAGATCTCGGCCGATCCGGCGCGCAGCATGGTCGTGATCGACCCGAAGCGCACCGAGACCGCCGACCTCGCCGACTTCCACCTGCAGGTCAAGCCGGGCACGGACGCGTGGTGCCTCGCCGCGCTCCTCGGCGTGCTCGTTCAGGAAGACCTTGTCGACAAAGCGTTCCTTGCCGAGCACACCACCGGCGCCGACGCCGTGCTCGCCGAACTGTCCGATGTGGACGTTCCGGCGTTCGCGGACGCGTGCGGGGTGCCGGAGGACCTGATCCGCTCCGCCGCGCGGCGCATCGGGTTCGCGTCGAGCGTGTGCACGTACGAGGATCTCGGCATCCAGCAGAGCATCCACAGCACGCTCTGCTCGTATTTGAACAAGCTGCAATGGATTCTCACCGGCAATTTCGGCAAGCCTGGCGCGATGTACCTGCACTCGTCGTTCGTGGCGCTCGCCGGCTCGAACACCTCGGGAGCCGCCAAACCGAGCCGGGTCACGCCGGTCACCGGCGCCCGGATCATCGCCGGGCTGGTGCCGTGCAACTCGATCGCCGAGGAGATCCTCACCGACCATCCCGACCGGTTCCGCGCGATGTGGCTCGACAGCGTCAACCCGGCGCACTCGCTGGCCGACTCGCCGACGTTCCGCCGCGCGCTCGACGCGCTGGACCTGGTCGTCGTCGTGGACGTCGCGTTCACCGAGACCGCGCGGCACGCCGACTACGTGCTGCCCGCGGCGAGCCAGTTCGAGAAGTGCGAGGCGACGTTCTTCAACGTCGAGTTCCCGCGCAACGCCTTCCAGCTCCGCGCGCCGTTGTTCGACCCGCTGCCGGGCACCATGCCCGAGCCCGAGATCTACGCCAGGCTCATCCGCGAACTCGGCACCGTCGGCGAAGAAACGCTCGCCCGCCTGCGCGCGGCCGCCCGCGAGGACTACGCCCAAGCGTTCTTCACCGAGGTCGCCGCCGATCCGCGTCTCATGGGCCTCGCGCCGTACGTGCTCTACGAAACGCTCGGACCGAAGCTGCCGCCAGGCATGGCGGGCGCGGCCTCGCTCTGGGGCGCCGCGCATCTCTGCGCACAGGCGAACCCGGATTCCGTGCGACGCGCGGGCTTCACCGGCGAGGGTCTCGAACCCGGCGAGAAGCTCTTCGAAGCCGTGCTCACCCGGCGCTCCGGCGTGACCTTCACCGTCGACGAGTGGGAGCACGTCTGGAACTACGTGCGCCGCGAAGACCGCCGCTTCACCATCGCGCTGCCCGAACTCCTCGCGGAGCTGCGCGCGCTCGACGGCGAGCATCCCGGCAAGACCAGCGCGGAGTTCCCGTTCGTGCTCTCGGCAGGCGAACGCCGGGCCTTCACCGCGAACACCATCTTCCGCGACCCCGGCTGGCGCCGCCGCGACACCGACGGCGCGCTGTTCATCAGCCCGGCCGACGCGGAACGCCTCGGCGTCTCGACCGGCGACCACGTCACCCTCACCACCGCACGCGGCAGCATCGACACCCCGATCGCCGTCAACGACCGGATGCAGCCGGGGCACCTGTCGCTGCCGAACGGCATGGGCGTCGACTACCCGGCCGCCGAAGCCGATCCCGTGCACGGCGCCAGGTTCACGACCGGCGTCGCGCCGAACGAGCTCACGAACCTCGACTGGCGTGACCCCTTCGCGGGCACGCCCTGGCACAAACACGTACCTGCCAAACTCGAACCAGTGCGAGGCTAGAACACCGCACCGACAGTTTTCAGTGAGCGGCCGCGCGTACCTTGTCCCCCATGCCGCCACGCACGACCTACCGCCACGGTGACCTGCGCCGCGCGCTGCTGGAAGCGGGCACGGCGATGGCACGCGAAGGCGGCCCCGAGGCGGTCGTCCTGCGCGAGGCGACCCGGCGCGCGGGTGTCGCCCCCAACGCCGCCTACCGGCATTTCGCCGACCGCCAGGCCCTGCTCGCGGCGGTCTGCGCGGTCGCGCAGGCCCAGGTCGCCATCGCGATGGAGACCGAGCAGAGCAGCCTGCCCCCGAGCCCCGACCGCGCCGAAGCCGCCCGCGCCCGCCTGCGCGCCATCGGTGTCGGCTACCTCCGGTTCGCCCAATCCGAGCCCGAACTGTTCCGCACCGCCTTCTCGGTCCCGCTCGACATGACCGACGCGGCCGCCCCCAATCGCGCGGGCCCGAGCGGCCTGACCCCGTTCCAATTGCTCTCGTCGGCGCTCGACGGCCTGGTCGAAGCCGGGGTTCTGCCCGGTGAACGCAGGCGTGGCGCCGAATTCCTCGCGTGGTCCGCCGTGCACGGCTTGGCGACACTGGAAACCCAGGGCCCGCTGCGCATGCTCGACGACGAATTCCGGGAGGCAATCGGGCAGCGCGTTCTGGACATGATCGAGCACGGCCTGTAAACACGCCTGCATGGGGGATTCACCAGCTTTCGCCATCGCCGCCGCCATGCCGTCGGTGATGGCCGCCATCCCGGCCGAACCCGCCGCCGAGCTCGGCAGGCTGCGCTTCGAGCGGCCACCGGTGAATCGGCACGAGCACGAGTCACCCGCGCTCGCCGCACTCCGCTCCTTCGACTCGCTGCTCATCGAACGCCTGCTCGGCGCACTCGAATTGACCGTCACGAACCTCCGGGTCGACGGGCCCGGCGGGCTGACCGCCCACCTGCCCGTTCCGGTGGACGGGACGTTCGCCACCATCAGCATGGGCAGGGAAAGCGCGACGTTCCTGCCGATGAAGCTGCTGCTGGCGAGCAGGCCAGGCGTCGCCGAGCTGGTGACGACCTTGCTCGGCGAGCTGGCGGAGCATCCCTCGATCACCCCGCTGCTCACCGGCACGCACACCGGCGACGAGCAGGCGATCGCCGCCAGGCACGGCGCGGCTCACCTCGCGCTCGCCGTGGTCACCGCGGCCTTGGTACTGCGGGAAACCGGCCACGACAGCCCGGCCGCCGTCGTGGGCCTGGCGTTGAGTGCCGTCGCGGGCCTGCTGCGCACTGTCCCGCTCCCCGACGCCTACGCGCAGGCGCAGCTGGAAAAGCAGCGCGACGAATACCGGCTTCCCTGCTCTGCCTCCTGCTCGGCGCTGGCAGCGGGTCACCGCTTCGCGCTCGCGGAAGGCGATTTCCCGTCGCACGGCGACTTCTCCGGCAACGGTCTGGTCGAGGTGGTCGAAGGCGGCGCGGTGATCCGCACAGGTATCGAATCCGGCTGGGTTTCGGTCGTGCTCAAAGTCCTCGAAGGACCACCGGAAGAGGTCGAAACCGAGTGGTGGGACGAGATAGTCGAAGTCAGCTACTCCGCACCGGCCGGCGCCGCCTCGGTCAAGGGACCTGAACAACCCGCCGCGCAACAGGATCGCGGCGTCACCCCGCCGTGGCCCGGCGACTACCGGCTTCGTGTGCACGCACGCGGTCGCGATGTCGAAGACGAGACCGAGCGCTACGAACTCGTCGTCTGGGGCGCGCCGCCGTCACCGGAGATCGTGCACGAGCGCACCGACCGCGTCGGCCATCGCCTGCGCGGCGAGCCGGAGCCGCCCACGCTCGTTCTTCCCGAGGACGAATACCGCTGGGTGCGCAAGAGCATGCTGAGCGAAGCCGCGACGGTCACAGTGGTCTCCGGCGCGTCCGCCGAGGAGGTCGTCCGAGCGTTCGGCGGCGACCCGGACGAGCCAGGCTCCTTCACCGAAATGGCGGAGTCCTTCGGCATGGACCCGTGGGTGGCGGTGCTCGCCGACGGTCCGGCGGTCGTCGCCGTGGAGATCAACAACTACCAGGGTTCGCACGGTCCGGTGCTGACCGGGCTTTCGCGGAACGGCAGGGCCGCGAGCATGTTCTGGAACATCAACGCGCTGACCAGGCTCTCCTTCGCGCGCGACGGCGAAGTGCTGATGTCCTGCGAGCCCGGAACGCAGGAACCGCCGGACGATCCTGAGGTCACCGCCGCGCTCGACCAGCTCGACATCAGCGAGTTTCCCCGCGTGGAGAAGGGCTTGGCCGCCATCGGGCGATTCGCCGGCCGCGGCATCCGGCCCGAAGACGTCGAACGCCTCGCGGCCGCGGACGTCGCTTACCCGATCCTGCCGCTGCTCCCCGAGCTTTACGTCGAACAGCGGCTGCCCGACGGCTCACGACGCTGGCCAGGCCGCGGCCCGCTGGGTGCCGACACCGACGCACTCGCCTTCCTGCCCGAAGATCGCCTTCGGGACCTCGCGTGGTGGGCGGCCACGGAAGCGGTGGCACACGCTGGTCTCACCGAGGACCCGGACTTCGCGGCGAGCCTCGCCGCACGCGCGCTGACTCCCGCCGCGGAGCTGAGGGCACGGACGTCCCAGCTGGGCGGGCGCGGCGAGCACTACCGCCTTTGGATGACACTGCACCAGGCGACCAATCCCGACCCGCTCGCGGCCGCCATCCGCGCGCTGGACGACGCGCGGTACGCCGTCACCGGCGGTGCGGCCGACCTGCTCGACCGCGCCCGCCTGCTGATCGCTCAGGCGCGGTAGGCCTTCCACTGGTCTTTCATGCGATCGATCTGCCCGTCCGAGAACCGGGTCAGGCAGGCGTCGTCGCTGTAGTCCATGTAGTTGTGGATCGGGTCGAGTCCCGGCTTGTCGCAGGTGTCGCGGCCCTTGGGGCAGCCGGAGGCGGCGCTGCGCTCATACGGCGTGTCGTCCACGTAGTCACCCGGGGCCTTGCAGCCGCCTTGGAAGGTGTGGAGCAGGCCCATCCAGTGGCCGACCTCGTGTGTCGCGGTCTTGCCGAGGTCGAAGGGTGCCTGGCCGCCGGGCAGGGTGTTGTACGCGAGGACCACGCCGTCCTTGCGGGGCTTGGCGCTGTACTCCCACGGGAAGGTCGCCCAGCCGAGGATGCGGGACTCGGGCTTGGCGGTGTAGAGGTTCAGCGCGCCCGCGTCGCCGCGGTGCAGGCCCTGTTTCATGGCCAGCTCGGTCGAAGAGTCGGGCTTGACGCCGAACCAGTCGGCGTCGTCCGTGCGGTCGACGCTCATCAGGTCGAACTTGAAGCCGGTGCCTGCGAAGTCCTTGTTGAGCACGCCGATCTGCTTGTCGATGTCGGCGTCGGAGATCCGGCCGTCCGGGCCGTCGGTGATCACGTGGAAGTGGACCGGGACGGTCGTCGCGACGGGACGGGGCGTCGGCGAGAGTGCGAGCCTGGCGCGGAAGTCCAGCTCGGCGACCGCCGCTTCGACTCCGCCGACGTCGTTGAGGCCGCCGTCCCTGTTGCGGGCCGCCGCCGAGTTCAGCGGGGTGACGCAGCCGTCTTCGGCCGCGCCGCCCGCGCTGTTCGGTACCGCCAGGAACGTCAACGCCAGCGCGGAGATCGCGACGACATGTGCGGGCCTCATCCGGGCACTCCCCTTCGGTTGCTGTGTGCAACCGGAAAGTACTCAGCAGAATCCCCTGCGACCCTCTGAGCGGAACACGGCCACCCCACCGTGGCCGGGTTTTCGCCCGATCAGCCCCACCAGCGCCCGCGCATGCCGTCCCTCCCCGTCAAGTAGAGGCGGCGGTCTTACCCCCAGGAAGGCCGTCGCCGTGCACTACTGTGCAGGGCCGTTCGTGGGAAAATCTTGAACAGGCATTGAATGCGCAGCTAGATGCCGCTATGCACTCCTCGGGGAGGAAGAGGCCAGGTGACTGCCCGGTTCGCTGTGCTCGGCGAGATCGAGATCCGCTTCGATGGCATGCCCATCGCGGCAGGCCATGCGCGGCAACGGTCCGTGCTCGCCGCGCTACTTTTCGACGCGAACCGGGTCGTGTCCGCGGACACACTGGTCGACCGGGTCTGGGGCGAGCAGCCGCCGCATCGGGCCCGCGGCACGCTGTCGAGCTACCTCACCAGGCTCCGGCAGGCGCTGCCCGCCGACGTGTCGATCACCCGGCATTCCGGAGGCTACCTGCTCACGGTCGATCCCGCCGCCGTCGATCTGCACCGGGCACGCACGCTCCTGCGCGACGCCCGCGCCGCAGGCACCGACGATCTCGCCGAGCCGCTGCTGCGCGAGGCACTCGGGCTGTGGCGGGGTGAGCCGTTCGCGGGGCTGGACACACCGTGGGTCAACGGCGTGCGCGACACGCTCGAGAAGGAGCGGCTCGCGGCCGAGCTGGACCTCACCGACATCCGG
The DNA here is from genome assembly GCF_042734395.1 of Amycolatopsis sp. NPDC059657. Taxonomy (NCBI): domain Bacteria; kingdom Bacillati; phylum Actinomycetota; class Actinomycetes; order Pseudonocardiales; family Pseudonocardiaceae; genus Amycolatopsis; species Amycolatopsis sp. NPDC059657. The sequence continues at coordinate 7,340 of NZ_JBHWEB010000122.1, forward strand.
ATGCGCCGTGGCGAGCACGCGGCTCTGCTGCCGGAACTGTCGGCGCGCGCGGCCGAGCGCCCGCTCGACGAGCGCATCGCCGGGCAGTACCTGCTCGCGCTGTATCGCTGCGACCGGCAGGCCGACGCGCTCGACTGCTACGAGCGGCTCCGGCGGCGGCTGGCGTCCGAGCTGGGCGCGGATCCGTGCCAGGCGCTGCGGACGTTGCATCAGCGGATGCTGCGTGCCGATCCGGCGCTCGCGCCAGCGGCTCGGCGGCTGCCGATGCCGCGTCAGCTCCCGGCGCCGCCGCATTCGTTCATCGGGCGGACTCGGGAGCTGGCCGCGCTCGGCGAGCTGCTCGACGTCTCGGGCGCGCTGCCGATCGCGGCCATCGACGGCGCCGGCGGCACCGGCAAGACCTGGCTCGCCGTGCACTGGGCGCATCGGCATCTCGACCGGTTCCCCGACGGCCAGCTGTACGTGAACCTGCGCGGGTTCGACCCCTCCGGCGCGGCTGTGCCGCCGTCCGCGGCGATCCGCGCGTTCCTCGACGCGCTCGGTGTCGACCCGTCGGCGATACCGTCCGGCGTGGACGCGCAGGCCGCGCTGTACCGGAGTGTGCTGGCGGACAAGCGGATGCTCGTGCTGCTCGACAACGCGCGCGACGCCGCGCAGGTGCTGCCGCTGCTGCCCGGCGGTTCCCGCTGCACCGTGGTGACGACCAGCCGCAACCAGCTGACCGGGCTCGTCACCACGCACGGCGCGCGTGACCTGACGCTCGGCGTGCTCACCGACGCCGAGTCGCGCGAGCTGCTCACCCGGCAGCTCGGCGCGGCACGGGTGGACGCGGAACCGGTGGCGGTCAACGCTTTCGTCCGCTACTGCGCGGGACTGCCGCTGGCGCTGAGCATCGTCGCGGCGCGTGCCGGGCGGCATCCGGGCTTCCCGCTCGCCTCGCTGGCCGAGGAGCTGGAAGACGGCGCGACCCGGCTCGACGCGCTCGGATCCGGCGATCTCAACGCCGACATCCGCGCGGTGTTCTCCTGGTCGTGGCATGCGCTTGGCGCCGACGCGCTGGCCGTTTTCCCTTTGCTGGGCGCGTTTCCCGGCTCGGACATCACCCCGTTCGCGGTCGCGAGCCTCGCCGGGCTGCCGCTGAGCCGGGTTCGCGGGCTGCTGCGTGAACTCGAGGCCGCGAACCTCGTCCAGCAGCACGCACCAGGCCGCTACCGGATGCACGACCTGCTGCGGTTGTACGGGTCGGAGCAAGCGCCCGCCGACGAGGCACAGGCCGCGCTGCGACGGGTGACCGAGTTCTATCTGCACACGGCGCACGCGGCGGACCGGCTGCTCGACCCGCACCGGCCGAGCATCGAACTCGGCCCGCTGCCGCCGGGACGCGAACCGCAGGCGTTACCCGACCGGGCCGCCGCGCTGAGCTGGTTCGGCACCGAGTACGCGAACCTCGGCGCGGTGCATCGGCTGGCCGTCGAGTCCGGCTGGGACGAAACCGTCTGGCTGCTGTCGCGGAAGATGGAGGCGTACCGCTGGCTGCGCGGGCATGCCGACGACAGCCTGGTCGCCTGCCGTGACGCCGTCGCGGCGACCCGGCGTCTCGGTGACCGGCGCGCCGAGGGCTGGGCGCTGGTGATGCTCGGGCACGCGCTGACCCGTTCCGGGCATTTCGACGAGGCCGTCGCGACGCTGCGGGAGTCACTGTCCGTGCTGGAGACCACGGGCGACAAGCTGGGAGCGGCCAACGCGCACATGGCCGTGGGCGACACGCTCGGCTTGCGTGACGAGCACCTTCAGGCGTTGCGGCACACGAGACGCGCGGTCCGGTTGTTCCGCGAACTCGGCGACGTGGTCTGGGGAGCCGTCGCGCTGACGATGGCGGCGAAATGCTGCGCGCGGCTCGGGCGGCCCGACGCGGCGCGCGCGTGCTCGGAGTACGCGTTGCCGCTGCTCAGGAAGTACGACAACCAGGAAAGCGAAGGCGCGGCGCTGCTCGTGCTGGGCGATGTCGCGCCGACGACCGGCGAGGCGATCGGGTACTACGAGCGGGCGCTGGCCGTGCTCAGCGGGCTGGGCTACACGTTCTATCTGCCGGACATCCACGTGAAGCTCGGCGAAACGCATGCCGCGGCGGGCGATACCGAACGCGCTCGAGTGGCGTGGCAGGACGCGCTCGACCTGTACGCAGCGCAATATCGGACGGCCGACGTCCGCAGGATGCGGGACCGCCTGCAGGGGTCGTGAGTGTTTTCGCCGGTTAGAACCGGCCGTACCACTCACGAGGCTTGACAACTTCTGTCCTCCCTCTAATGGCGTATGGCCGCGCGGGATTCACTGGTCTATACCAATCAGAAGGCTTCTTTACGAGGCCTCTCCGCCGCCCCTGCACCGGAGGTCCCCGCATGTCCTTCTCCCGCACAGTGACCGCATTCGGCGGCCTGCTGGCCGTCGCGCTCGGCGTCGTCTCCCCGTCAGCCGAAGCCGCGGCGGGCTCGCCGCTCCCCGTCGCACCGTACGTCGACATGGGGGCGTGGCCGACCCCGGTTCTGTCCACAATGTCCGCTTCCGGCGGCGTCAAGGGCTTCACGCTCGGGTTCGTGACGTCCTGGGGGTGCAAGGCGAGCTGGTTCGGCGCCTACGACCCACGCACCGCTTGGCAGGCGGACGAAATCGCGAAGATCAGGGCGGGCGGCGGTGACGTCAAGGTGTCGTTCGGAGGCGCGTCCGGCATCGAACTCGCGCAGGCCTGCAGCAGTGTCCCGACACTGGCGGCGGAATATGACGCGGTCGTCAAGGCGTACGGCCTGAAGTACATCGACCTCGACATCGAGGGCGCCGCGGTCGCCGACCCGACGTCGATCCAGCGCCGCTCGCAGGCGCTCAAGATCGTGCAGCAGAACAACTCCGGGCTGAAGATCTCGCTCACCCTGCCGGTGCTGCCGACCGGGCTCGACGCCAACGGGGTCGCGGCCGTCCAGGCGGCCAAGAACGCGGGCGTCGACCTGGACATGGTCAACGTGATGGCGATGGACTACTACCAGGGCGCCGGCGACCAGGGCGCGAAGGCGATTTCGGCGGCGAAGGCCACCCAGGCGCAGGTCAAGTCGATCTTCGGGCTGACGGACGCGGCCGCGTGGAAGAAGGTAGGCGTCACGCCGATGCTCGGGGTGAACGACTCGCAGAACGAGATCTTCTACCAGAAGGATGCACGGGCACTGGTGGCGTTCGCCAAGACCGTCCACTTGGGAATGCTGTCGTTCTGGGAGGCGGGCCGCGACGCGAACGCGTGCACCGGCGCGCTCTACAAGTGCACCAACATCAGCCAGTCGAAGTACGAGTTCTCGAAGATCTTCGCGGGCTACACCGGCTGAGCCCCGAAAAAAAATCCCAATGTGGCTTTCGTCAGCTTTGAGCTGACGAAAGCCACATTGGGGGTCTGAAAACTGACGAATGCCACATTGGGATTTTTTCAGCGTCAGGGGAGGTAGTACATGGGGTTGGGGAGCTTGACGGGGTGCTCGGCGAAGCCGCCGGTGAGGTCGCTGAACTGGTCGCCCAGGTTGAGGACGATGGTCGAGGTCTTCGAGATGTAGGCGCGGGTGCCCGACTTGTACTGGACGGTCGTGCAGGTCAGGCCGCACGGGAGGTAGTCGGGCGCGGTCGTCTTCGGCTTGAAGAAGGCGCCCGCCGGTGCCGGGTAGCCCTCGTTGGCGAGGTTCTTCAGTGACTGCGGGCCCTGGAACTCGTTGCGGCCGGTGAGGAAGTAGACCTTCACGCCGTGCTGGAAGGCCCAGTTCGCCAGCTCCAGCACCGGCTTGTTCGCGACGAACGTGCCGTTGTCGATGGCCTGTTGTTGCTTGACGGGGTCGAAGCCGAAGTCGTTGTCGGCTTCCCAGCCGTAGGTGATCTCGGAGGTGTCGTCGACGTCCAGCACGATGGCCGGGTCCTTCACGCCTCGGGACAGGCGGCGGGCGAGGTACTGCTTGGCGTCGTCGACCTGGCGCTTCGTGTCTTTCACGAAGGTGCTCGTGTCGGAGTAGTGGTGCTTGCCCGCGGCGTCGACGGTATCGCCGTAATACGCCTTGACGTCCAGTTTGACCTGGCCGATGTTCGCGGGTTCGTGGCTGCGCGACCAGCCGTCCGAGGTGGCGATCGCGGTGGCACCGCCCGCGACCGTCGCGCCGATCGCCGCGGCTGCGGCGAGCTTGAGCAATCCGGACAAGCGGCTCATATACGTTCTCCCTACGTGCGTTGTGCGCGGCAGAGGAACGCTACTCCAGATCGGCCGATTCTGGTCATCACCAAAGTAGCTTCTTCGCCGCCTTTTGGCTTCAGCTTGCGCCGCAACACATCCGGGTCGACGTCGAGGCCGCGCACGAGAATCTCCAACCGGCCGACCTCGTACTTCTTCAACAGCGCTCGCAGGCTCTTTTCGCTGTACGGACCATGTTCGAGTATCCGGAATGCCCGTATTCCGGCCGGTGGCTCGTCTCCGGTCAGGTAGGCGATCCGGTCGTCGAGCTGCCACAGCCCGTGCCGTGCCGCGTAGTGCCGGACCAGCCCGGCGCGCACGACCGCGCCGTCGGGGTCGATCAGCCATTCACCCGGCGCACGACTGGGGATTTCGTCGGGCTCGGCGTCGGTGATCGTCCACTGTGCACCGTCCGAACGCAACACGGTCGCGCGCCGCGACACCGCGGAATCGCCACGCCACAGGCACGCTTCCCGCACCTGGCCGTCCAGCGACACGACCTCGACCTCGTCAGCCCACGGCGCGATGTCGAAATCCAAGCCGGGCGCGCACTTCACCGACAACTCGCGACCGGGATAGGCGTCGACGAGCCCGTCGAGCGGGGGCAGGAAATCAGCGGGTTTCCAGGCACGCCGCCCGGCGGAGTCCCGGCGGGCCGGATCGGCGACGACCACGGTGCCCCGGCTGACCGGGCGCAGCGCGTCGGCACGCACCAACCCCGGTGAAACCCCCGCGACAGCAGCATTGTGCCGAGCCATCGCCAGCCGTACTTCGTCCACGTCGGACCCGAGCGCACGCGAAGCGACCCGCGCGATTTCGACCAGGTCGGCGCCGACGGAACAGGTCACGTCATGCACGTCACGCCCGGCGAGCCGCGCCGCCCGATGCCGTGCCACCAGCGAAGCGCTCGCCTGCTGCAACGCGTCCGAAGTGAACAGCCAGCCCGCGGCGTCCAGTTTGGACACCGACTTCCGGCGCAGCACGGCCGTTTCCAGTACCGCGGCCGCGTACTGCTCCCCTACCAAGCGGCGCACGAAGGCCACGTCGGCGATCGGGTCGGTCAACGGCCGGGTGGCGCACTCGGTGAGTGCCGCCACCCCGGCCGCGGACCTCAAGAACGCGACGTCGTCTAGTGAAAACGCATAAGCCACTTAGGACGGCCGCTTGGTCCCGGTGATCATCACGTTGTAGAACAGCTCACGCGGCAGCACCTTCGAGAGCAGCTTCTTGTCCAAAGCGGACAGACGCAGCCACAGCCGGTACGCGAACAGCCGCCACCGCAACGTCAGCTTCTCCTGCGGCACAGCGGCTTCGAACGTCCGGATCGGCCAGCCCGCGAGCGCGGCCGCGAACTCCTCGGTCACCGCGCGCACGTCCTGCGCACCCGCTTCGCGGGCCTGCAACTCCAAAGCGGCCGGGTCGAAGGTGTGGATGTCGACCACGGCCTCCAGCGCCGCCGCGCGCGAGGACTCGTCGAGCTCCTCCTGCGGACGCCGCCAGCCACGCAGCACCGGCAGCTTCGTGACATTGGTCGTCAGGAACCAGGTCAGCTGGCCGAGCTTGCGCGCGTAGGTGTCGCCGATCTTCGTCGGCTCGCCCGCGAACACGAACCGCCCGCCCGGCTTGAGCACCCGCAGCACCTCGCGGAACGCCGCGGGCAGGTCCGGGATGTGGTGCAGCACCGCGTGCCCGACGACCAGGTCGAACGAGTTGTCCGGGTACGGGATGCGCTCGGCGTCGGCGACGCGCCCGTCGACGTCGAGGCCCAGCTTCTCGGCGTTGCGCAGCGCGACCTGGACCATGCCGGGCGAGAGGTCGGTGACCGAGCCCTTCTTGATCACCCCGCCCTGCATGAGGTTCAGCAGGAAGAAGCCGGTGCCGCTGCCCAGTTCCATCGCCGTCGGGTACGGCTGGCCGTCGTCACCGGCGACGGCGTTGAACACGCCGGTCGCGTAGGAGATGCAGCGCTCGTCGTAGGAAATGGACCACTTCTCGTCGTAGGTCCCGGCTTCCCAGTCGTGGTACAGCACGTTCGCGAGCTTGGGGTCGGCGAACGCCGCCTTGACCTCTTCCTCGGTGGCGTGCGGGTTGGGTGCTGGATCGGTCAAAGCTACTTCCCCTCGAAAGTGGCCTTGCCGGGCCCGTTCTCGATGAACGACTTCATGCCGTTCGCCTGGTCCTCGGTCGCCCACAGCGCGGCGAACAGGGTCGCCTCCAGCTTGAGCCCGGTCGCGAGGTCCACGTCGAGGCCGCCGTCGATCGCGGCCTTCGCCGCCGCCAGCGCCACCGCGGGGCCGTTGACGAACTGCGTGGCCCACTTCAGCGCCGCCGCGTACACGTCGTCCGGCGCGACGACCTCGTCGACGATGCCCAGTGAGAGCGCCTCGTCGGCCTTCACCCAGCGGCCGGTGAACACCAGGTCCTTGGCCTTGCTCGGGCCGATCAGCCGCGCGAGGCGCTGCGTGCCGCCGGCGCCGGGGATGACGCCGAGCTGGATCTCCGGCTGGCCGAGCTTGACGTTGTCGCCCGCGATCCGGCGGTCGGCGGCCAGCACGAGCTCCATGCCGCCGCCGAGCGCGTATCCGGTGATCGCCGCGACGACCGGCTTCGGGATGGCCGCGACGGCGGACACCGACGCGGTCAGCGCGGCGCCGAACTTCGCGATCTCGACGTACGACCTGGCGGCCATCTCCTTGATGTCCGCGCCACCGGCGAAGGTCTTCTCGCCGCCGTACAGGATCACGGCGCGGACGTCGTCACGCGCGGCGGCTTCCCGCGCGGCGTCGCCGAGCTCGGCCTGCAGCTGGTTGTTCAGCGCGTTGACCGGCGGACGGTTGAGCCGGATCGTGCCGACGCCCGCCTCCACCTCGAGGCTTACGAACTCTCCCACGCGCCATCCTCCTCATTGACAATCTGCCAGCAGGCTACCGGTCGGTAAGGAGCCTACCGGCGGCGAGCGAAGTAGCGATCACCCGAACGCTGGAGCAGCAGGTCCTGGTCAAAGGTCTTCGAAAGGTTTTCGCTGGTCACGACATCTTCGATGAGCCCGGACACGACCGCGCGCCCCTCGCGCAGCAACAGCGCGTGGGTGAAGCCCGGCGGGATCTCCTCGACGTGGTGCGTCACCAGCACCATGGCAGGCGCCTCCGGGTCGAGCGCGAGCGCGGACAGCCGCGCGACCAGGTCCTCGCGGCCGCCGAGATCGAGACCGGCGGCCGGCTCGTCGAGCAGCAGCATCTCGGGGTCGGTCATCAGCGAGCGGGCGATCAGCGCGCGCTTGCGCTCGCCTTCGGACAGCGTGCCGAACGTGCGCTCGGCGAGGTGACCGATGCCCAGCGCTTCGAGCAGTTCCTCGGCGCGCTCGGTGTCGAGCGTGTCGTACACCTCACGCCAGCGGCCGAGCACCGCGTAGCCGGCGCTGACGACGACATCACGCACGATCTCCTCGCCGGGCACGCGGCCCGCGATCGCGGCCGAGGTGAACCCGATGCGCGGGCGCAGCTCGAAGATGTCGACGCGCCCCAGCTTCTCGCCGAGCAGGTGGACGCTGCCGGTGGTCGGGTGCAGTTCGGCCGCGGCGAGCCGGAGCAGGGTGGTCTTGCCCGCGCCGTTCGGCCCGAGCACCACCCAGCGCTCGTCGAGTTCGACGTTCCAGTCGAGATCGGCGAGAAGGTCGTTCTTGCCGCGCCGGACGCCGACGGCGGCCATCTTCACCACGAGATCGTCAAGTTCGCTGGGCTGGATCGGCTCGCTCACGGGCCCATTGTGGCCGCAGACGCGCGCGGCCCTGCACCGGCATGCCAGTCGAGAAGAAACCGGCAGGTCGTAGGGGTCCACCACGTGGGAACAAGGCTCACCCACTCAAGCGAGGTGTGGCAGGATCGAACCCGTGATCAAGTCCGGCGCGTGGAGGTTCCTCCCCTTCGTGGGGACCTTCTGGCGTGACCGCACCATCGACCTGGTCCTCGTCGCGTCGAGCTGTTGTACCGCCGCGCGACACGGCCAGTAATCACCCTCTTCCTCCACGCCACCGCTTCAGCCGTGTCGCGCGTGTCTTCGTGGCGTTCCATCCCACGGGGAGTACCTGACGATGACCCAGTCACTCGCAAGCGCCGAACTCGAGATCCACCCGCGGCTGACCGACCCGCTGCTGCCCGAGCTGCTGCACCCGTCGCGCCTGTTGTGGACGGCACGTGAGCTCAACGACCTGACCTCCACCGTCACCACCGAGCTGACCGGCAGCCTGCGCGAGCTGCTCCGCTTCGACGAGGAGCGGCGCTGGTGGGCCCGGCTCGCGCTCACCGACGGCGTCGAGCTGTGGCTGCTGTCGTGGCTGCCCGGCCAGCGGACAGAGCCGCACGACCACGGCGGCGCGTCCGGCGCGTTCACCGTGCTGCAGGGCGAGCTCGGCGAGGAGTACCGCTACCCCGGCGGCCCGATCCGCCGCCGCACGCACACCGCGGGCCAGGGCATCGGCTTCGGCGCGGGCCGCGCGCACCAGGTCATCGGCATCGGCGACCAGCCGTCGGCCAGCATCCACGCGTACTCGCCCCCGCTGGTCGCGACGCGTGAGTACACCACGCTGGCGGATGTGCCCGCCGAGATCCCGCCGCTGCCTGCGATCATCAGCCGATGAGCGCGATCGACGACGCGGTGGCCGCCGCACGGTCCACTTTGGACCGAGCGGAACCCGCCGACGCACAGCGGCTGCAGCACGACGGCGGGCTGATCGTGGACATCCGCCCGATCGTCAACCGGACCGAGGAGGGCGAGATCCCCGGTGCGGTGGCGATCGAGCGGATCCACCTGGAGTGGCGGCTCGATCCGTCCAGCGAATGGCGGCTGCCCGAGGTGACGCCCGAGCTGCCGGTCGTGGTGGTGTGCAACGAGGGTTTCGCCTCGTCGCTGGCCGCGGCGGACCTGCGGCGGCTCGGCCTCAAGAACGCCACCGACCTCGTCGGCGGCTACCGCGCCTGGAAGGAAGCGGGCCTGCCGACCCAGGAAGGCGGCACACCCGCCGTTCCCTGACCCCGTTTTTCGAGGGGAAGGGCAGATGTGGCGTGTTCCGGACAGGTTCACGAGACCGGGGGTCGTGAGTGTTTGGACCGGTTAGAACCGGCCGTACCACTCACGACCCTGGTCACGCCAAATGCACGCGCGCGAGCTCCGCGGAGGTCGCCAGCAGCTCGTGCTTGGGCAAAACCCTGACCGTGTAACCCAAAGACCCCGCGTACGGCAGCCGGATCTCGGCCGCGAACGCGCCGATGCCGTCCGGGTGCATGGCGACCGTCACGACGTCGCTCAGCTCGTCGCCGTCGCCCACCTTGCCGACGACGGCCTGAACGTCCACTTCGGACAGATCGAGGCCGGCCAGGTCGATACGGGCGCGTACCTGGACCTCGGTGCCCACCACCAGCGGCTCCTTGGCGCCGACGATGAGCTCCGAGTCGAAGATCCGCACCTGCGGCCACGCGGTGCCCAGCTTCGTCCGGTACTCCGCCAGCGAACGCGCGCCCTTGTAGCCGTCCGATGTCGCCGCCGCGACCATGCGTGCGGCGGGGACGTAGCCGGACTCGACGTATTCGCGGACCATGCGCGAGGCCTGCACACGCGGGCCCAAGGTTTCCAGGGTGTGCCAGACCATCGACATCCAGCCGCCAGGCACGCCTTCGAAGTCGCGGTCGTAGAACAGCGGCGCGATCTGCTGGCCGAGCAGCTCGTACAGCGCGGCGGCTTCGAGGTCGTCGCGGCGCAGCGGGTCGGTGACGCCGTCGGCGGTCGGGATGGCCCAGCCGTTGCTGCCGTCGTAGCACTCGTCCCACCAGCCGTCGCGGATCGACAGGTTGAGCCCGCCGTTCAGCGCCGACTTCATCCCGGACGTCCCGCAGGCCTCCAGCGGCCGCACCGGGTTGTTGAGCCAGATATCGCAGCCGCGGTACAGATACCGCGCCATCGACATGTCGTAGTCGGGCAGGAAGACGATCCGGTGGCGCACCGCCGGATCGTCGACGAACCGCACGATCTGCTGGATCAGCGCCTTGCCGCCCTCGTCGGCCGGGTGTGACTTGCCCGCGACGACCACCTGGATCGGCCGCTTCTCGTCGAGCAGCAACGCGCGCAGGCGGTCGGGGTCGCGCAGCATCAACGTCAGCCGCTTGTACGTCGGCACGCGGCGCGCGAAGCCGACCGTCAGCACGTCCGGATCGAACACCGTCTCGGTCCAGCCGAGCTCCAACGGCGACGCGCCGCGTTGCAGCCAGGCTGCCCGCACGCGCCGACGCACCTCGTAGACCAGTTTCTCGCGGAGGTCTCGCCGCAACGCCCACAACGCGTCGTCGCCGACACGCTCACGCAGGCCGCCCTTGCCGTTGACGCCCCATTCCTCGTCGCTGCCGCCGAGCAGCGCGCTCAGCTCGCGCGCGACCCAGGTCGGCCCGTGCACGCCGTTGGTGACCGACGAGACCGGCACCTCGTCCTCGTCGAAACCGGGCCACAGCCGGGAGAACATCCGCCGCGACACCCGACCGTGCAGCGCCGACACCCCGTTCGCGCGCTGCGCGAGCCGCAGTCCCATGTGGGCCATGTTGAACATGCCGGGGTTCTCTTCCGCGCCCAGCGCGAGCACGGACCGCAGCTCGACGTCCGGCACGAGCCTGCCGTCGCCGAAGTACCGCTGCACCAGATCGACGGGGAACCGGTCGATCCCGGCGCTGACGGGCGTGTGCGTGGTGAACACGGTCCCGGCGCGGACGGCGGGCAGCACCTCGTCGAAGCCGAGCCGGTCGGCCTGGATGATCTCGCGGGCCCGTTCCAGCCCGAGGAACCCGGCGTGCCCCTCGTTGGTGTGGAACACCTTCGGCTGCGGATGCCCGGTCAGCTCGCAGTACTTCCGCACCGCGCGGAACCCACCGATACCTGCGAGGATCTCCTGCCGGATGCGATGGTCGGCGTCACCGCCGTAGAGCCGGTCGGTGACCTTGCGCAGGTCCTCGTCGTTGGCGTCGGTGTCCGTGTCGAGCAGCAGCAGCGGGATCCGCCCGACCCGCGCCTTCCACACCTGCGCGTGCAGCACGCGCCCGGCGGGCATGGCGACGTCGACCAGCACCGGCCGCCCGCGCTCGGTGAGCAGCTCCAGCGGGAACGCGGTCGGGTCGATCACCGGGTAGTGCTCGACCTGCCAGCCGTCGAGCGAGAGCGCCTGCCGGAAGTACCCGGCCCGGTAGAGCAGCCCGACGCCGACCATCGGCACGCCGAGGTCGGACGCGGCCTTGAGGTGATCGCCCGCGAGCACGCCGAGCCCGCCCGAGTAGTTGGGCAGCGCCTCGGTGACGCCGAACTCCATCGAGAAGTAGGCGACGCTCTCGGGGAGCTCGCCCTCCTGCCGCTGGTACCAGCGCGGCTCGGTGAGGTAATGCTCGAGATCCTCGATGGCCACGCGCGAGCGCTCGAGGAAGTCCTCGTCGACCGCGAGCTTCGCCAGCCGCGACGGCGGTAGCGCGGTCAGCATGCGCAGCGGGTCGCGGATCCGGTTGAACAGCTCGGCGTCCATGGACGCGAAGAGGTCACGCGTCGGCGGATGCCAGGTCCAGCGGAGATTGGTCGCCAGCGCGCCAAGCCCCGACAGGGATTCCGGGAGGCTTGCGCGCACGGTGAAGCGTCGAACTGCTCGCATCCGGCGACCTTAGCGCTCCGCAATCCCCGACGCTGTGACCACCGACATGGGCATTCCGTGGGCGCGGCGCAAAAGCCCTGAGTATGGTGCCTCTGCCGGGTTCTGTAACGGTCTGACTGGTTGGGGAATACGAGTGAACAGGTTCGGGAAAACCGCCGTGGCCTTGGCTGTGGTCCTACTCGCGGGCACCGCCTGCAAGGACGGCGGCAGCGGGCTGGGTAACGGCGACGGCACGGCGAAGACGAGCCCGGGTGACATCGCGGGCCTGCCCGTGACGCATTTCGAAAGCGGGCTCAAGCCGGGCGCGCCGAAACCGGATCTGCAGGTCAGGAACAACGGCAACACGCCGGAGGACGAGATCGCGATCGCCACGATCGCGGACGTCCAGGGCTACTGGACCGAGAAGCTGCCTGCCGAGTTCGGCGGCCAGAAGTTCGACCCCGTCAAGATCCTGGTGTCCTACGACTCGAAGGGCGCCGACCAGAAGACCGCGTGCGGCTCGACGAAGGGCCAGGTCAACGCCTTCTACTGCCCGCCGGACGACTCGGTCGCCTGGGACAGGGGCGGCCTGCTGAAGATGCTGAACAAGCGCTTCGGCCCGATGTCGGTGGTGACCGTGCTCGCGCACGAGTTCGGCCATGCCATCCAGTTCCGGCTCGGCGCGAAGGCCGGCGTCGCCAAGAACACGCCGACCATCGTCAAGGAGCAGCAGGCCGACTGCTTCGCCGGCGGCTACATGCGCTGGATCGCCGAGGAGAAGAGCAAGTACCTGCGGCTGTCCACCTCCGAGGGACTGAGCTCGGTGCTCGCGTCGATGTTCCTGATCCGCGACACCGCGGGCAAGAGCGCCACCGAGCAGGGCGCGCACGGCTCGGCGTTCGACCGGACCTTCGCCTTCCAGACCGGCTTCGAAAAGGGCCCCAAGGAATGCGCGGGGATGAACGAGGAGAACATCAAGGCCCGCGTCACCGAGGAGCCGTTCGTCAAGGGTGACAAGGGCAAGGGCGACACCAAGTTCACCAAGGACACGGTCGCGCTGCTGAAGTCGAGCCTCGACGAGGCGTTCAAGGGCGCGGGCGTGCCCGGCCCGCAGATCGTCGACGAGGGCGCCGGCAACTGTGGCCCGAAGAGCACCCCGCCCGCGACCTATTGCGCGGACAACAACACGGTCAGCATCGACGGCGAGAAGCTCAACATCCTCGCCCAGCGCATCGACCGCGAGGCCGAGTGGCAGGGCGAGGACCAGGGCGGCATGGGTGACTTCGCCGCGTTCGCCGAGGTCGCGTCGCGCTACGTGCTCGGCATCCAGAAGGGCGTCGGCGCCTCGCTGGACAACGCCAACGCGGGCCTGCGCACCGCGTGCCTGGTCGGCGCGTGGGCGAAGTTCGCCAAGAACCCGCCCCCCGGGCAGAAGCTGCGGCTCTCGGCCGGTGACCTCGACGAGGCGATCGCCGACCTGCTGCTGCCGAACAGCCTGATCTCGGCCGACGGCAACGGCGTCCGGCCGCCCAGTGGCTTCCAGCGCGTCGAGGCGCTGCGCAAGGGTTACCTCGAAGGCTCCCCGGTCTGCTCGACGCAGTTCGGCTGAGCACGTGAAAGAAGCGGGCTCTCCCACGTCTGGGAGGGCCCGCTTTCCTTTGTGCTCAGTTTTCCTTCACCGCCACCAGAAACGCTGTCCATGCTGCTGGTGGCAGGGTTAGCGAACCGCCAACACGGTCCTTGGTGTCCCGTACGCCGACACCTTCGCCGAGATACGCGACCTCGACGCATTCATTGTTGGCGCCGCCGCTGTAGCTGCTCTTGAACCAAACACCGGTGGTCAAGGCCATGGTGTGCTCGCTTCCGCCTCAAGTGCCCATCTTCGTGTGCGGCAGCGCGGAAATGAGCGCCGAGGTGTCCTCTGTGCTCAGTGCGACGTTCCGCAGACCGCCGAAGGCAAGGCTATACGGCTCAATGTCTTCCGACCGTTCCAAATAGACGCCGCGGCCGAGCAGCTCGACATACCCGACGTCGGGATCCGTTGGCGTGCCGTTGAAGCTCAGTATGTTGAACGGCACGCCCATCGACGCGTAGGCGCCCGCGTCCGCCGGGATCACCCGCAGCTCGACGTTCGGCAGCGCGGCGAGCTCCAGCAGCCGCCCGCGCTGGCGCCGCATCACCTCCGGGCCGCCCACCTCCAGGTGGAGCACGGCCTCGGTGATGATCGCCTCGACGCGCAGTGGATTTTGGTCGACCAGACGGCTTTGCCGCTGGATACGCGCCTCGACACCGCTGCGCGTGATCTCCTCCGGGAAGGACGGGACGAACGCGCGGGCGACCGCGGCGGCGTAGTCACGGCTCTGGAAAAGGCCGGGCACGAGGTCGACCTTGAAGGTGCGCAGCCCCGTCGCCTCGGCCTCCAGCTGGACGTAGTCGAGCACGTCCGCGGCGAGCGCGCCCTGCTCGACACTGCCCCACCAACCGGGAGCCTGCGCGCTTTGCGCGCTGTTGAACAGTGCCTCACGCTCGGCTTCGGGAATGTCGTAGACCAGCGCCAAGGTCATCACGTCGGCCGGCCGGATCGGCGGGGTCGCCGCCTCCAGCCTGGACTGCTTGGCCCTCGACCAGCCTGCCCGCGACGCGGCGCCGTCCTGCGTGAACTCGGTACGTGAGCGCCATTCCCGCAGTACACGGGCTATCCGTCGCAGCCGGACACTCGGCGACGTCGGCTCCGCCGCCTGGCCCTCGGCCATCGTTGTCTCCTGCCCATGTCCTCTGTGGATCATCTTTTCGGCAGGGGTGAGCGTAGCCGAACGATGAACCGTCCCAGCTTCACTCTTTCGAGTGGCATTGAGAATTCTCATTGTCGATGACGTTGCAAAAAGGCCGACCGCGCAGGATGGTGAGCAGACCCCGTTCCAAAGAGGTGAGGCGTGACATGGGCCCGATATCCGAGGAAGAGCGCCCCCACATCGAAGCGATGAAACGCGCGATGAAAGCGGGCTTCCGTCCCGTGCCGCTCGCCGACGCCCCGGTGATCCACGCGGAGCGCTGGCAGCGGGAGTCGGTCGACACGTACACGATCAGTTCGATGACCAGCGCGACGGCGGCCCGATGGCGCGTCAACGACTACGGCGACAACGAAAAGGACCCGCTGTGGCAGACGACCGGCACGGTCGCCGAGGTGATCGTCGCGGTATTGGCGCTGCGCTAAAGACCAGGGCTCAGCGGGCTTCCCGGCGCGGGAAAGCCCGCTGAGTCCGTTGCTTGATCAGTTCTTGGCTCAGTACAGCGCGCTGGCGAGATTGCGCCGCGCCTTGAGCACGCGCTCATCCGACGGGTCGAACAGCTCGAACAGCTCCACCAGGTGCGTGCGGACCCGGTTGCGGTCGTCACCGGCGGTCCGGCGCACCACCTCGACGAGCCGCGCGAACGACTCCTCGACCAGCTGCTCGGCGAGCTCGAAATCGGCGGCGGCGATCTGGGCGTCCAGGTCGTCCGGGTTCGCGGCGGCCCGCTCCACGGCGGACGCGTCGGCCTGCTCGGCCCTGGCGGCGAACCGGACCTGCACGAGCGCGGCCTTCGCCAGCTCATTGGCGGGCTCGACGTCCAGGATGCGCTCGTAGGCCGCTTCTGCCGCGGCGTAGTCACCGCGCTCGAAGGCTTCCTCGGCCTCGGTGAACCTCGGGTCCTCCGGCTCCTCGACGGGCTCGGCGCCCTCTTCGGCCGCGCGGATGCCGGGGAGCTTGTCGCGCAGCGCGTCGAGCAGCGAACCCAGCCACTTGCGGATCTCGGGCTCCGGCAGCGCGCCGGAGAACGCGTCGACCGGCTGGCCGCCGCCGATGGCGACGATCGTCGGGATCGACTGCACACCGAACAGCTGCGCGATGCGGGGGTTGGCGTCGACGTCGACCTTCGCCAGCACCCAGGCGCCGTTCGACTCGGCCGCGAGCCGCTCCAGCACCGGGCTGAGCTGCTTGCACGGGCCGCACCACTCGGCCCAGAGGTCGACGACGACCAGCTGGTTCATCGAGCGTTCGACGACGTCGGCCTGGAAGGTGGCCTCACTGACCTCGATCACCGCGGCGGAGTCCGCCGGGGCGCCACCGGAGGGTGGCGGCTGAGGCGCAGCCGCGGCGGGCTGCTGCCGTGCCGCGTCGGCACGGGCCTTGAGCGCGGACAGGTCGACCGCGCCGGAAAGCGCGGCGGACACCGCCGCTGACTTAGCTGCAGATCCGCGTGGTTGTGTCACGCTTCCATCCTGGCACGCGCGCGCGTGAGTTTCATGGCTGGGATGGGCGGTCGTTGCGGTGATCAAGCGCAGGACAGCGGGAGTACTGGCGACGGTCGTGGCAGGGACGGCGTGGGTGGTGTTCATCACCGTGTCCATCACGCACGAACCGCCGCCCAGCGCCGTCCCGTGCGCGACGAACTCCGCGACACGCTGACCTCCGTGTATGGGTCGCGAGTGTTGCCGACGGTTCTAACGGTCGGCAACACTCACAGGTCCTTGAGATGGGCCTCGACCCGCTCGACCTTGGCTTCCAGCTGACCTTCGAAACCGGGCCTGATGTCGGCCTTCAGCACGAGCCCTACGCGGGCCGAGCCGGCGCCCGCCGCCTCGACGGCACGTTTGACGACGGCCATCACCTCGTCCCACTCCCCTTCGATGTTGGTGAACATGGCGTTGGTCGAGTTCGGCAGTCCTGACTCGCGCACGACACGTACGGCGCGCGAGACGGCTTCGCTCACTCCACCGTCCGGGTCGCCGCCGGACGGGCTCACACTGAAGGCGACGATCATGGGGACTCCTTACAAGAAACGGGGGGATTTATCCCCACCCTGCCGCACAAACGCGGTACCCGCTGGTAACTTCAGACGTCATGAGCCATCCGCTGCCGTTCGACCCGATCGCCCGCGCGGCGCAGCTGTGGGAGGACCGGATCGGGCCGTCCACCACGATGGCCGCGGTCACCGGGCTGATGCGCGTCCAGCAGATCATCCAGTCCGCTGTGGACACTGCGCTCAAGCCGCACGGGCTGACCTTCGCCCGCTATGAGGCACTCGTGTTGCTGACCTTCGCGCGGCGGTCCAGCCTGCCGATGCGGGTCATGGGCGAGCGCCTGCAGCTGCACCCGACGAGCGTGACCAACATCGTCGACCGGCTGGAGAAGGACGGGCTCGTCAAGCGCGTGCCGCATCCGACCGACCGCCGCACCACGCTCGTCGAGATCACCGACGACGGCCGCACCCGCCGTGAAGAGGCCACGACGGCCGTCACCGCGATCGACTTCGGGCTGACCGGGCTCACCGACCGCCAGACCGAGCAGCTGACCGAACTGCTCACCAAGGTGAGGAAGGCCACAGGCGACTTCACGGACTAGCGCACGAAAAAAAGGGGCCCGCCATCTGTCAGCAGACGGCGGGCCCCTTTTTTCGTTGCCTTACGCGGCGACGGTCTCGCGGATCTCGAAGAGCCCGGTGCCACCGTGCGCGAGACGGGCGGGGCCGTCGAGCTTTCCGTTACGCAGCGCCCACTTCTCGAACAACCAGGTGAACAGCGGCGGGATACTGGAGAGGAGCGCCAGCACGAGGGTCTTCGGACGCCAGCCGAGCGGCTTGGCCACGGAGAGGGAGACCAGCACGTACACGGCGAACACCACACCGTGGACCATGCCGAGCACCGGGACTCCACCCTGGCCTGCTTCGACGACGTACTTGAAGAACATCCCGATCAGCAAACCGGCCCAGGACAGGGCTTCGGCGACTGCGGCCACGCGGAATACGAGAGCGGCCTTGCTGGACACGACTTCCTCCCATGAGGTCTGCACAAAAAAGAGTCCGACTAGCACTGTCCACGGGGGACTCCCGTTGGACGTCAACAGCGCTGTCGGACGTTGTGATCCCAGTGTGAGGCGTGACGGCCCTCACCGGAACACCGGGGGCCGTGATGATGCTCACGACCCCCGGATCACTCGGTTAGGAGTCCTCCCATTTGAACACCTTTGAGGCGATAAATCCGATCACGACAGTGAACGCGATCAGCACCGCACCCGGCACGAGCAGCGCCTCGAAACCCTTACCCCGCACCATGACATCGGTCATCCCGGTGTTGAGGTGTTTCATCGGGAAGATGTTCGAGACGGCCTTGAGCCAGCCGGGCAGTCCATCTGTTGGGAAGAACGAACCGGACAGGAAAGCCATCGGCAGGATCACCAGGTTTCCCGCCCCGTTGGCAGCCTCTTCGGTCTTGCAGAACGCGCCGACGAGCATGCCGATCGAGAAGAAGGCCAAGGCGCCCAAGACGAGCAGCGGGATCGCCAGCCACCATTGACCGGAGAGTTTCAGTCCGAACACCGGCAGTAACGCGATCCCGACGAAGATCACCGCCTGCGCCAGCGCGACGCCGAGCGTCACCACCACGCGCGAGCCGAGCACGGTGACCGGGCTGATCGGCGCGAGCCGCAGCCTGCGCAGCACCTGCTTGCGCCGCCAGTTCACCAGCGTCATCGCGGCGCCGAACACCGCGCCGATCGACACGGCCCACGACAGGATTCCCGGGGTGAGGAACTGGATCGGCTTGAGCGAGGAGTCCTCGATCTGCGCGGTCTGCAGCGTGAACCGCGGCGGCTGGCCGGTGGCGGCGATGTTCGCCTGGTCGACCACCCCGTTGACCATGCCGACGATCATGCCCGCCTTGGCCTGGTCGCTGGCGGCGAACCGCAGGGTGATGCCGGTGCCGTTCTCGGCGACGAAGCCGGGCAGGTCACCGTCCTTGACCTGGCGCGCGGCCTCTTCGGCGGTGCCGATGCGCTTGAGCTCCAGCGCGGGCGACTGCCCGAGCGCCTGGATGACCGGGCCGTCGCCGACCACGCCGATGGCCGTCTTCGACGTGCCCTGGTTGCCGAAGATGAGCCCGAAGATCACCAGGAACATCAACGGGAACAGGAACGTGAAGAACAACGTGGCCTTGTCACGCACGAAACCCTTGATCATCGCGCGCGCGAGGCTCTGGAACGGGCTCAGCGTCGGCTGGCCCGTCTCGGTCTTCTTGGGTGCTTCGGTGACGGTCATGCCCGGTACTCCCTGCCGGTGAGCTCGAGGAAGACGTCTTCGAGGGTGGCGGTGCGCACCTGGAGTCCGTCGAGGGTGCCGCGGTCGGCCAGCGCGGAGAGCACCGGCGCAGGCGTGCGGGTGGAGATGGTCAGCGAAACGTCGGTCTCGTGCGCCTCGTCGACACCGGGCAGCGCGCGAGCCTGGTCGAGCGGAAGCGACCCCGGCTCGAGGATGACGTGCGTCGCGGCGTTGAGGTCGCGGACGAGCCTCGCAGGCGTGTCCATCGCGAGGATCTTGCCGTGGTCCATGATCGCGACCCGGTCGCAGAGGATCTCGGCCTCGTCGAGGTAATGCGTCGTGTAGACGATGGTCTTGCCGCGCGCCTGGATCTCACGCAGCACGTCCCACAGGTTGCGCCTGGCCTGCGGGTCGAGCGCGGCCGTCGGCTCGTCGAGGAAGACGATGTCCGGATCGTGGATGAGCGCGCAGGCGATCGACAGCCGCTGCCGCTGCCCGCCGGAAAGCTTCGCCTCGGGCGTACTCGCCTTCTCGGTGAGCCCGACGAGTTCGAGCATTTCGCCCACCCGATGCGATTTCACCCCATATAGCGCGCCGAACGTCTCCAGCTGTTCGCGCGCGGTGAGCTTCTCGAAGAACGCCGACGCCTGCAGCTGCACCCCGATCCTGGGCAGCAGCTTGAGATTACGCGGCCACGGGCTCTCGCCGAGCAGCTCGACCGAACCCTTGACCGGCTCACGCAGGCCCTCCGCGATCTCCAGCGTCGTCGTCTTCCCGGCCCCGTTGGGCCCGAGAATGCCGAAGAACTCCCCCTCCTCGACCGTGAACGACACCCCGTTCACGGCCTTCAGCTCGCCATAGGTCATGTGGATGTCCTCCACGGCGAGCGCCACACGTGTGCTGACTCCCGTACTCATGCCCGCACGCTACTGCGCCATGCCCTCCTCCCCAGGCGTTTTGCACCTAACTGCCACCCCAGGCTCCACCTTCGGCGGACGCCGTACCCCCAATGTGGCTTTCGTCAGGTCTGGAACCCCCAATGTGGCGTTCGTCAGCTCTGAGCTGACG
>NZ_JBHWEB010000123.1:0-27066 GCF_042734395.1 Amycolatopsis sp. NPDC059657
CAAAAACGGCATCAACACACTCACCGCACTCCGCGACGCCCTCACCGGAAACCCCTGGCTACCAACACACCCAGCAACCACCTGACTAGTTACCCGGCCGGTTCTAACCGGCCGGAACACTCACGACCCCATCGCACGCCCCTGGGCAAAATTGTGGCGCCCGGCGCTCGGTGACCAGAACTGTCGGTGCCCGGGTGGACACTCTGGGGCATGAAGACGAGAGCTTTCGACCTGCTGGTTCCCACTCGCTGCGCTGGTTGCGGCGCTGTGGGTGAGCCGTGCTGTGTGAACTGCGCCGCGGTGTGGGATTCACTCACCGAAGTCGCGCGCGGGCCCACCGCGGGGCTGGTGCCCGTGTACGCACTGGCCGCCTACCGCGGCGTCGCGAGGCGGCTGGTGCTCGCCTACAAGGAGCGGGGCCGCCGGGATCTGGCGCCCGCGCTGGGTGCCGCGCTCGCCGGCGCCGTGCCTTCGATGCCGAACCTGGCCGGCGAGGCCGTCTGGCTGGTGCCGGTCCCGTCGAAGGCTTCCGTTTCGCGGATGCGGGGCGGGGCGCATATGGCGCGGCTGGCGCGGTGGTGTGCCCGTGCGCTCGGGGACGGCGCCGCCGTCGCGCCGGCGCTGCGGCTCGATCCCAGGGTGCGGGACGCGGTGGGGCTCGGGGGAAGGGAGCGGGCGGCCAATCTGGCGGGAAAAGTGCGGCTTCGGGAGCGCGGGCTCGCGCCGCGGGGGTCGCGGGTGATTTTGCTGGATGACGTCATCACGAGCGGTTCGACAGCGGCCGCTTGCGTGCGCGTGCTCGCATTAGGCGGAATGCATGTTGCCGCCGTGTTGACACTCACCGCAGCCGGGTGAACCCCATATCACCTACACGAGTGATCCGCAGTGGGAACGCGAGCGGGCACGTGGCCGTTGTCGGGATATGAGGATCTTCGCGAGAAGCACACCGGCGCCGGGTGAGTCCACTCCGGTGGCGGCTGAAACCTCGCGGATGATCACCCTCGGGACAGGCGGCACATTTCGGTTGCGCCGTCAGTGTGAAAATCCCACTCATCCCATACGTCGAACGGGCCGGGTAACCGAGCGTTTCACCAGTGTTTCGCTGCGCGCAGTGACGAGTTCTCACAAGATGACATCCCCCGGCTCGGGGGCTGTTGTAACGCGCGTGATGAAGCTAACGTGCTCCGCTATCAGCTATCCCGGCCAGACAGGGAGGTGAACAGCCCATGTCCCTGGCGCCGCTGGTGCGCTGAGTCCGCGTTCGGTGGTACGGCACGAGACGTCGTGAACCGTCACTGAGTTCTCTCACCGCCCTTTGAGGGCATACGTCCCCGCTTTACCGGCGCCCTAGTGAACACAAAAGGCTCGCAGTCAATTCAGCGAGGGAGGTCGTGTATGGACATCGTCGTGAAGGGTCGTAACGTAGAGGTGCCTGAGCACTATCGGGCACTCGTCGGCGAAAAGCTGACCCGTCTAGAGCGCTATGACAAGAAGGTCATCCGTTACGACGTGGAGCTCTTCCACGAGCCCAACCGCAGGCAGTCGAAGAACTGCCAGCGTGTCGAAATCACCGGAAAGGGCAAGGGACCCGCGGTCCGCGCGGAAGCCTGTGCCGGGGATTTCTATGCCGCTCTCGACCTGGCGGTGACAAAACTCGAAAACCGACTGCGCAAATCGCACGATCGACGCAGGGTGCACTACGGGCGCCGAGTGCCGGAGTCTGTCTCCGCGGCGACCTCGATTGCCGGTGGCGAATCCGCCCCGATGGACGGTGCACAACCCATGACGAGTACGGCGGTGCTTGAGGCGCCCGCTGTGGCCGCTGCCGGATTCGGGGCCATGAGCCCGGAGGAAGTAGACCTCCCCGAGCAGCGCTGGGACGACGGAGTAGCCGAACACGTACCCGGCCGGATCGTCCGCGAAAAGGAACACACCGCCGAACCCATGACCGTCGACCAGGCTCTCTACGAGATGGAACTGGTCGGACACGACTTCTATCTGTTCAACGACTCCGCGGCCGGTTGCCCGAGTGTCGTTTACCGAAGGCGAGGCTTCGATTACGGCGTGATCCGGCTGGCGAAGTAAGCCGCCCGAAACGTCCACGAAGGGCCCGCACGCGACTCGCGTGCGGGCCCTTCGCATGGAACTTGCGCACGCGACTGCACGTTGGCAGTAACGTTCCCTACGATGGGGGTCAACTGCGGGTACGGGCCTGGCCCGGACGCGCAGGTCATAGTGCCCGGGGGCGGCCCGGGTCCGAGCAATCTACTGGCTAGTGAGGTCGACCGGGATGGTTCTGAATCGCCTGCTCCGCGTGGGCGAGGGCAAGATGGTCAAGCGGCTGCGCCACATCGCCGACCACATCAACACCCTCGAAGACGACGTCAAGGACCTGACGGACGCCGAGCTGCGGGCCAAGACCGACGAGTTCAAGCAGCGCTACGCCGAGGGCGAGGATCTCGACGACCTCCTGCCCGAGGCCTTCGCGGTGGTCCGCGAGGCCGCGTGGCGCGTGCTGGGCCAGCGGCCGTACGACGTCCAGCTCATGGGCGGCGCCGCGCTGCACCTCGGCCAGGTCTCCGAAATGAAGACCGGTGAGGGCAAGACCCTCACGGAGGTGGCGCCCGCGTACCTCAACGCCATCTCCGGCAAGGGCGTCCACGTCATCACGGTCAACGACTACCTCGCCAAGCGAGACGCGGAGTGGATGGGCCGCATCCACCGCTTCCTCGGCCTCGAGGTCGGCGTGATCCTGTCCGAGCAGACCCCCGAGGTCCGCCGCCAGATGTACGCCGCCGACATCACGCACGGCACGAACAACGAGTTCGGCTTCGACTACCTGCGCGACAACATGGCGTGGGACCTCGCCGACTGCGTGCAGCGCGGCCACAACTTCGCGATCGTCGACGAGGTCGACTCGATCCTCATCGACGAGGCGCGGACCCCGCTGATCATCTCGGGCCCCGCCGACCAGTCCTCGCGGTGGTACACCGAGTTCGCGCGGCTGACCCCGCTGATGAAGCCGGAGATCCACTACGAGGTGGACATCCGCAAGCGCACCGTCGGTGTCACCGAGAAGGGTGTCGCGTTCGTCGAGGACCAGCTCGGCATCGACAACCTGTACGAGGCGGCGAACACCCCGCTCGTCGGGTACCTGAACAACGCGCTGAAGGTCAAGGAGCTCTACAAGCGCGACAAGGACTACATCGTCCGCAACGGCGAGGTCCTGATCGTCGACGAGTTCACCGGCCGCATCCTGGCTGGCCGCCGCTACAACGAGGGCATGCACCAGGCGATCGAGGCCAAGGAAGGCGTCGAGATCAAGGCGGAGAACCAGACGCTCGCCACGATCACGCTGCAGAACTACTTCCGCCTCTACGACAAGCTGGCCGGCATGACCGGTACGGCCGAGACCGAGGCCGCCGAGTTCCACCAGACCTACAAGCTGGGTGTGGTGCCGATCCCGACGAACAAGCCGATGATCCGCGCCGACCAGCCGGACCTCATCTACAAGACCGAGCAGGCCAAGTTCGAGGCCGTCGCCGAGGACATCGCCGAGCGGCACGAGAAGGGCCAGCCGGTCCTCGTCGGCACCACGAGCGTCGAGAAGTCCGAGCACCTGTCGAAGCTGCTGCTCAAGATGGGCGTCCCGCACGAGGTGCTGAACGCGAAGCACCACGACCGTGAGGCGCTGATCGTCGCGCGCGCCGGTCGCAAGGGCGCGGTCACGGTCGCCACGAACATGGCGGGCCGTGGTACCGACATCGTGCTCGGCGGCAACCCGGACATCATCGCCGACGAGGTGCTGCGCGAGCGCGGCCTCGACCCGGTCGAGCACTCCGAGGAGTACGAGGCCGAGTGGCCGAAGGTGCTCGAGGAGGTCAAGAAGCAGGCCGAGGCCGAGGCGGCCGAGGTCAAGGAGGCCGGTGGCCTCTACGTGCTCGGCACCGAGCGCCACGACTCCCGCCGCATCGACAACCAGCTGCGCGGCCGATCCGGGCGTCAGGGCGACCCCGGTGAGTCCCGGTTCTACCTGTCGCTGGGCGACGACCTGATGAAGCGCTTCAACGCTTCGATGGTCGAGCGCGTCATGACCACCATGCGCCTGCCGGACGACATGCCGATCGAGCACAAGATGGTCTCCAAGGCCATCAAGAGCGCGCAGACGCAGGTCGAGCAGCAGAACGGCGAGATCCGCAAGAACGTCCTGAAGTACGACGAGGTGATGAACCTCCAGCGCAAGGTGATCTACAAGGAGCGCCTGCGCGTACTGGAGGGCGAAGACCTCTCCGAGCAGGTCGTGCACATGCTCACCGGTGTCGTCGACGAGTACGTCACCGCCGCGACCGCCGACGGCTACGCGGAGGACTGGGACCACGAGAAGCTGTGGACCGCGCTGAAGGGGCTCTACCCGGTCAAGGTGACCTGGGACGAGCTGGTCGAGGAAGAGGACCTGGACGCCGAGCGCCTGCGTGACGCGCTGCGGTCCGACATTCTCGACGCCTATACCGCCCGCGAGCACGACATCGAGTCCAAGGCGGGCGAAGGCACCATGCGGGAGCTCGAGCGCCGCGTGATGCTGTCCGTGCTGGACCGTAAGTGGCGTGAGCACCTCTACGAGATGGACTATCTCAAGGAGGGCATCGGCATGCGGGCGCTCGCGCAGCGTGACCCGCTGATCGAGTACCAGCGCGAAGGCTACGACATGTTCAACGCCATGCTGGACTCGCTGAAGGAGGAGGCCGTCGGCTTCCTGTTCAACCTTCAGGTCGAGGTCACCGAGCCGGAGCCCGCGGCAGAGGACGCCACCGCGCTGCCAGGGGGTCTCTCGCCCAACGGCAACGGCCAGGCGCCCGAAGGCCGTCACTCGCGTCCCGCGCCGCCGCAGCCGCCGTCCACGGACACCAAGTCCGTCCCGTCGGCACTGCGTGGCAAGGGCCTGGAGAACGGCAACCCGCAGACCGGCCTCACCTTCTCCGGCCCCGCCGAAGACGGTGAAGCCGAGTCGCACGCGGACGCGGCGGGCGACTCCGACGCCGCGGGTGTCACGCGCCGCGAGCGCCGTGCCGCCCAGCGCGAGCAGGCCAAGAAGGGCAAGCGCGGCCCCCGCCGCTAAACCCGCAGCTCACAGCTCGTGAGTGGTATGACCGGTTCTAACCGGCCGTACCACTCACGAGCTTTTTCATGCGGTTTTGCGCTGGCCGCGCTCTTTGGTCTCCAGTACCTCGAACCGGCTGCAGCGCCAGCCTGCCGCGTTGCGCTCGAACCGGGCAGCGGCGGCGAACACGCGTGACCCGGCTTCGACGGTCGCGCAGGCTTCGATCGCGCCGTCGGCCGGGTAGCAGGTGTGGATCGTCCGCATCGTGTAGCGGACGCCCAGCGCGCGCCTGCGGTCGACGAGGCGTTCGTACAGCGCCAGGCTGACGAGCGGCCGCACCTGGCCAGGCGGGCGCCTGCCGTCGCAGGTCTCCAGGATCATGCGGATCATCCGGCCCAGCTTCTGGTTGTCCGGCGGCAGCTCGTGCGCGCTGGTCAGCGTTCGCCGCCTGCGTCCGCCGGAGAGCTCCAGATCGAACGAGAGCTGCCCGTCCGGGTCCTCACGCCGCTGCCGGACGCGAGGTGGCCTGGCGGCGGCGCGCCCGGTCGGTTCGAAGGGCGCGAGCGGTCTCAACCACACGGCGGTCATCAGAGGTCCCCCCTCTTCGGCGGCCCGGCCGGCCGCCTCCACCCTGTTAGTGCGGGCAACCCCCGGAATCCATGCACACCTCACCCGAACGTGTCAGCCTAGGCTGGGGAGATGCGGGGTTTGATCGTCGATTACGCGGGTGTGCTCACCGATCCGGACGCGGAGGAGCTCTATGTGGAGCTGAAAGCGTTGCGGGAGCGGGGAATCCGCACCGCGCTGCTGTCCAACGCGCCGGGGGCGTCGGCGGCGGCCAAGCGCTCGCTGGAGCCGTTCTTCGACGCGCTCGTGTTCTCCGGCGAGGTGGGCGTCGCGAAGCCGTCACGCGAGGTCTACCTGCTCACGGCCGGTCTGCTCAGCCTGCCGGCCGACCACTGCGTCTTCGTCGACGACTCCGCGCGCAACGTCCACGGCGCCGTCGCCGCGGGCATGGCGGGCGTGCACCACACGTCGGTGGCGGGCACGCTCACCGAGATCAGCGCGCTGTTCCCCGCCTGACCAGCTCGAACGAGAGCACCGCGGCGGCCGCGGAGACGTTGAGCGACTCGACGTCGCCGGGCATCGGGATCGACACCCACTCGGTGACCAGTTCGCCGACCTCGGCGCCGACCCCGGCCGTCTCGCCGCCGAGCACGAACGCGGCGCGCTGCGGCAGCTCGATGTCGAACACCGAGCTTCGCGCCGACGCGCCGAGCGCGAACAGCCCGTAGCCCGCCTCGACCAGCATCTCGGCGGCCTCACGCGCGGTCCCGCAGCGCAGGACCGGCGCCCGGAACGCGACGCCCGCCGACGCCTTGACGACCATCGGGTCCAGCGCCGCGACCCCGCGCCTCGGCACGATGACGCCTTCGAGGCCCGCCGCGGTGGCCGTCCGCAGGATCATGCCGACGTTGGCGGGGGTGGTGATGCCGTCGAGCAGCAGCACGCGTGCGGGCGGGCGTTTGCCCGCGAGCGCGGCGGCCAGCGTCGACATGCGGGGCGCGACGACGTCCGCGAGCACGCCCTGGTCCTGCTTGCCGTTGCCGGCGAGCACCTTCACGCGGTGCGCGCTCGCGCGCTGGACCACGACGCCCGCGGCCTTGGCCGCCTGCAGGATCTCGGCGGCGGCCTGGCCTCGCGCGGTGTCGGCGAGTATCACCTTGTCCACCACGAGCGAGGCGTCGTCGAGTGCCTCGAGAACCGGCTTTCTGCCATACACGGTCAAGAACCGGTCTTTCGGCGATATCTCATGCTCAACACCCACGCCGCGCAGTGTCGCACTGTGTCAGGATCACGTCATGCCCGACCGCCTTTCCGCGCTGGACGCCTCCTTCCTGTACGTGGAGGACCACGCGACCCCCATGCACGTCGGCGGGGTCGCGGTTTTCGAACGGCCGAGCAGCGGCTTCGACTACGAGCAGCTGCTCACGCTGATCGGCCAGCGGCTGGCGTACCTGCCGCGGTACCGGCAGCGCGTGCTGGAGGTGCCGGGGCACCTGGCGAGGCCGGTCTGGGTCGACGACGTCGACTTCGACCTCAACTACCACGTGCGGCGCTCCGCGTTGCCGGAGCCAGGCACGGACGAGCAGCTGTTCGACCTGGTCGCGCGGCTGATGTCACGGCGGCTCGACCCCGAGCGGCCGTTGTGGGAGGCGTATTTCGTCGAGGGGCTGGCAGGCGACAAGGTCGCGCTGGTGACCAAGACGCACCAGTCGGTGGTCGACGGGGTCGGCACGATCGAACTCGGGCAGCTGATCCTCGACACCACGCCGCAGGAGCCGGACCCGATCGACGACACGTGGACCCCGCGCCGCCAGCCGAACCGCACGCAGCTGGTGCTCGACGCGATCAGCGAGACCGTGCAGCGGCCGGGTGAGCTGGTCGAGAACGTCCGCTCCGCCGCCAACGACGCCGCCGCGACCGCCGAGAAGGTCGTGGAGGCGCTCGGCGGTGTCGCGTCGGCCGTGCGGACCGTGGTGCGGCCCGCGCCCGCCGGGCCGCTGAATGTGCGCGTTTCCGGTGGGCGGATGTTCGCCGTGGTGCGGACGCGGCTGGAGGACTTCCGCAAGATCCGCGCCGAGCAGGGCGGCACGGTCAACGATGTCGTGCTCGCCTGCATCACCGGCGCGCTGCGCGAGTGGCTGCTCTCGCGCGGGTCGGCGCTGACCTCGTCGACCACCGTCCGCGCGCTGGTGCCGATGGCGGTGCGCGACGCGGAGACCGCCGAGTACTCGACGCCGGGCCTGGTCGGCAACCAGGTGGCGGCCTACCTGGTCGACCTCCCGGTCGGCGAGCCCAACCCGGTGCTGCGGCTGCAGCACATCGGCCACGCGATGGCCGACCATCTCAACTCGGGTCGTTCGGTCGCCGCGCGTGCGCTGCTGACCGTCGGCGGTTTCGCGCCCGCGACACTGCATTCGCTCGGCGCGCGGGCCGCCGGGACGTTCTCGAGCCGCATCTTCAACCTGATGATCACCAACTCGCCGGGCCCGCAGGTGCCGTTGTACGCGGGGCAGGCGAGAATGGTCGAGATGTTCCCGGTCATGCCGCTCGTCCGCAACCAGGCACTCGCCATCGGCGTCACGTCGTACCACGGCGGTGTCTACTTCGGACTGAACGGCGACCGCAAGGCAGTGTCCGATGTGGACGTTCTCGCCGGGATGATCGAGGAATCCTTGGAAGAGCTAAAAGGAGCACACTGGTGAGGGTCTACCTGCCCGCGACGATCGACATGCTCCGCGACCTGAACACCTCGGGTGAGTTCCGCGCGCGCAGCGGCACCGGTTTCGCGCTGACGCCCGCGCTGCGCGAG
Source organism: Amycolatopsis sp. NPDC059657 (assembly GCF_042734395.1). Classification (NCBI taxonomy): domain Bacteria; kingdom Bacillati; phylum Actinomycetota; class Actinomycetes; order Pseudonocardiales; family Pseudonocardiaceae; genus Amycolatopsis; species Amycolatopsis sp. NPDC059657. The sequence continues at coordinate 8,475 of NZ_JBHWEB010000123.1, forward strand.
TCCTACGCGAGCGGCTCCGACGAGGAACTCGAATACGCGGCACTGCTCGACGCGGCCCGCGCCTCACTGCGCCTGATCAGCGCCGCCGAAAAGCCCGAAGACCTCCCGCCGCGCCGCGTGGTCATCTCGGCCGACGTCGAAGACGCCACCCTGCGCCCCGACCTCGACTACGCGGTCGTCCGCCTGAACGGCCCCATCCCGCTCTCCCAGGTCGCGGCCATCCACGTCGATGCCTCCGAGGCCGAGCCCGCGGTACTGGACGCGGCCCGCGCGATCGACGCCGCCGACCTCGGCGACCCGGACGCCGAGTTCATCCTCGGCGAGGCGGAGGACCACGAACTCGCCTGGTACGCCGCTCAGGAACTGCCCTTCCTGCTGGAACTGCTCTGAGTTTTCACCCCTCTGACCTGGCCTTATTCGGGTTGTCCACAATCACTTGCCGCTGTGGACAACCCGGGTTTTCCGGCGTGCCCGGCCTGGGGTCTCGGTAAGCTGGACGTGGGGCGGCCCCCCAGGGAGTGGCGGGGGATGGTTGCTTAGGGGCGCGTGGGTTCGAACCACGCGGGGCCGGGTGCCGGGAGTTCGGGTTTCCAGCCGGTGGCGTCCATCAGACGGTTCGAGACGACGCGCTGTGAGCGCGCCAGCACCGCCATCATCGGGATCCGGTCGGCGAGCCGGCGGGGCAGCGCGTGCGGTTTCCGGGCACCGGCGGCCGCGGCCATCGCCTCGCCCAGCACCTGCTTGCGGACCGGCTCGGCGCCCACGTTGTAGACGCCGCTGGGCGCGCGCAGCGACGCGACAGCGGCCGCCGCCGCGTCGGCGGGGTGGATCGCGCAGGTCCAGTCGTCACGGCGGCCGATGATCAGCGGTGCGCCGTAGCGGGCCGCGGCGAGCTGGACCTTGGTCATCGCGTCGTCGCCGACGAGCACGCCGATGCGCAGGCGGATCGCCGACCGGCCGGTCGACTCCAATTCCGCGATGTTCGCGTGCCCTTGTGGTGAGGAGGCGGTGACACCCGACGGCGCCAGCGGGGCGTCTTCGTCGAGCGGGGTGTCGCCGCCGTCCGCGTAGACGAAGGAAATTCCTTCCTGGACAACGGTTTTCACTGAGTCCACAAGGGACACCGCAGTGGCCAGCACTCGTGTTCCTTCGAGACGGAGCCGGTCGTTTTCGGCCCAGCCGGACCGGCGGACCGCCGCCGAGGCCGGTGGAATCCGGGTCGCCAGATTGAGCACGGCCTCGTGCCCGCGCAACACCGAGGCCAGTGACTCCACGTCGAACAGGTCGCCGGTGACCGGCGCCGCCCCGGTCGCCCGCACCGCGCTTTCCCGCCCGGCGCGGGCGAAGCCGCTCACTTCGTGCCCGTCGGCCAGCAGCCGCCGCACCGCGGGCCTGCCGAGCACTCCGGTCGCCCCGATGACCAGCACCTTCATCACGCGTCCCCTTTCGTCCTCACCTGGACGAGGCAGCTCGCGCGAACGTGACACCGGGGTCGTGAGCGTTGCGGGCGGTTAGAACCGCCCGCAACGCTCACGACCCGGGTAGCGCGCCGATCTGGTCCGCGGGCGGAGCTTGGACATCCGCCTGCGCGCCCCACTCGCTGTACTTCGCGGTGATCTTCGCGGGCGAGCCGTCCGGCGCACCAGCCGCCTTGAGCAGCGCCGACAGGTCCATCGACACCTCGGCCGGGCGATGTTGCGCGTCGACCCAGAGCTCCACCGGGAACCGGTCCGCCTTGCCCTGGATCTCCTTGACCACGTCCGGTGAGAGCCCGGCGGGCAGCCGGTCACCCAGCCGGGCGAGGTCGACGTCGAACCAGTAGTGGTCGACGCCGTCGCCGTGCTCGGCGCGCACCAGGGTGCCCGCTCGCCGCAGTTGCTCGACCGTCCTCGCCGGGTCGCTTTGCTTGGCCACCTGATCCAGGCTCGCGCCCATCGCCTGCGAGAACGGGTCCTGGCCGTCCGCGCTGAGCTTCGCCCACGGCTTGGCCGCGTCGGCGCCAGGCACCTTGACGTACAACAGCTTGTCGACCAGCCGCAGTTCCATCGGCTCGCCGGAGAGATCCATCGACATCGCCAGCGCGGTGCCCGCGGTGTCGAACCGTGCCTGGCCGCGGCCGGTCGTCCGTACCCCGCCGATGGCGAGGTCGGTGCTGAACTTGGCCGCCTTGCCCTGCGTCAGAGCGGTCGAGACCGCCTGCGTCAGCTGCTGCGTGTCACCGAACAGCGGGGGCCGCTCCGGCTCGCTGTCGCAGGCCACGAGCAGGAAAGCCATCGCCAGCAAGGCCGTTCTTCGCATCGTCACAGCGTCGCACGAAGCCCCGAAAACACAATGGCGCCCCTCGGGGAAACCCGAGGGGCGCCATCGAAAGAGCGAAACTACTTCTTCGGCATGTCGCCGACCTGGTCGGCCGGAGGCGCCTGCACGTCGACCGGGCCACCCCAGTCGGTGTACTTCATGGTCATCTTCATCTCGCCCATCTGCTTGGCCTGGGGAGAGTCGCCGGCGATCTCTTTCATCATCGGGCCCATGTCCATCTCGATCTTGACCGGCAGGTTGTCGGCGTTGACGAACAGCTCCATCGGGATGATGAGGTTCTTGCCCTTGAGCTGGTCGACCGCTTCCGCCGGGATACCGGAGGGCATGTTGTTCTTCATCTTCTCGAAGTCGAGGTCCACCGAGTAGTGGTTGACCGGCTGACCGTCGAGCGTGGTCTTCTCGGACTTCTTGATGGTGCCGGCGTCCTTGATCTGCTCAAGGGTCTTCGCCGGGTTGTTCTGCTCGAGAAGCTGGTTGAAGTCGGCGCCGAACGCCTGCTTCGAGGCGGCGGCGTCGTCGAGCGACACCTTCGCCCACTCCTTCGTCATACCCGACTTCGCGCGAAGGGCTTCCGGCATCTTCATGTAGACGACCTTGTCGACAAGGCGCATCTCGATCTGCATGCCCATCATGTCCATGGTCATGGCCATCTTGGAGTTGGCGCCCGAGTACTCGGCCTGCCCGCTGCCCTTCATGGTGATCCCCGCCATGGCGGTCTCCATGGTGAACTTCGAGGACTTGGACTTCTCGGTGCCAGCCTTCGCCGCGTCGGCGAGCTGAATCGGGTCGCTGAACAGGGCGCTGATGGCGTCCTTCTGCTCGCCACCGGGCGCGGGAGCGGCCGTGCCGTTGCCATCGGTCTTTCCGCCACAGGCGGTCAGCGCCAGAACGAGGGCGGCGCCCCCAGCCACCAATGCTGCCTTACGCATTCAAAAACCCCTCATCGTCAAGTTTCCATCCCAGCCCGAGAAGCCAGCAGCCGTCGCAACGACGCCAGCCTGTCCGCTCGTGCCGGACTCTCGCCGACCACATCGTCGAGAGCGCAATCCGGGTCATCGGGCGACCCCAGGTGTCCGCAGCCGGACGGGCATTCCTCAGCCGCCGCCGCGAACTCTTCGAACGCGTTGACGATGTCGTCACCAGTGACATGCGCCAACCCGAAAGATCGTACGCCCGGCGTGTCGATCACCCACCCGCCCCCGGGCAGTGGTAGCGCGATCGCCGTCACAGAAGTGTGTTTACCCTTCCCGACCGCGCTGACCACCCCGATGGGCAGCGAGGCGTCCGGCACCAGCCGATTGACCAAAGTGGACTTGCCGACGCCGGAATGCCCGACCAGCGCCGTCACCTTGCCCTTCAAACGCTCTTCGAGGCCTTCAGGTTGCCTGTCCTGGCGGGTGACTATCGCGGGCACGTCCAAGCCCGCGTAGCTGGCGAGCAGCTCGTCCGGGCTGGCCAGGTCGGACTTGGTCAGGCACAGCACCGGTTCGAGGCCGCCGGCGTAGCAGGCGACCAGGCAACGGTCGATGAAACCGGTGCGTGGCGGCGGATCGGCGAGCGCGGTGACGATCAGCAGCTGCTCGGCGTTGGCGACGACCACCCGCTCGAACGGATCGGTGTCGTCGGCCGTGCGGCGCAGCACGCTGGTGCGTTCGTCCACCCGGATGATGCGCGCCAGCGTGTCCGGCTTGCCGCTGACGTCGCCGACGATGCCCACCGAGTCGCCGACCACGATCGGGGTACGGCCGAGTTCCCGCGCGCGCATCGCGGTGACCACCCGATCGGGGTCACCGTCGAGCGCGCAGGTCCAGCGCCCGCGGTCCTTCGTGACCACCAGCGCGGTCGACGCGTCGGCATGCTCCGGGCGGCGCTTGCTGCGCGGACGGGTGCTCTTGCCGGGACGCACCCGGACGTCGGTCTCGTCCAGCTTGCGCCAGTCACCGCTACCCAAACCAAGCACGCCCTTCCGTGTTCACCTCCACAGATGATCCCACGACGCTCGCCATCGCCGCGCGAACCGTGTAACGATGGCGCACCAGAGGGCCGTGCGACGAGGAGGTTCGAGCGATGTGTGGCCGCTATGCGGCCTCGAAGGACCCGGCCACATTGACCGCGGAGTTCGAGGCAGCGGACCTGACGGGCGGCGAAGGGTCGTCCACCGACTACTCCGCCGATTACAACGTCGCACCGACCAAAACCGTGCCCACGGTGGTGCAACGCCACCCGCGCGACGCGGACGGCCAGGTGCTCGAAGACGAGCCCGCCACGCGCCAGCTGCGGCTGATGCGCTGGGGACTGGTGCCGTTCTGGGCGAAGGACCCGTCCGTCGGCAACAAGATGATCAACACCCGCGCCGAGACGGCGACGGAGAAGCCCGCGTTCCGCAAGGCGCTGTCGAGCAGGCGCTGCCTGGTGCCCGCCGACGGCTGGTACGAGTGGAAGCGCGACGGCAAGGAGAAGGAAGCCTTCTACATGACCGGACCGGGTGACGCGTCGCTCGCGTTCGCCGGGATCTGGGAGACCTGGCGCAAGCCGGGCACCGACGATCCGCCGCTGGTCACCTTCTCGGTGCTGACCACCGACGCGGTCGGGCAGCTCACCGAGGTGCACCACCGGATGCCGCTGCTGCTGCCCGCCGAGAACTGGGGCGAGTGGCTCGACCCCGACCGGGCGGACGTCACCGGGCTGCTCAGCCCGACCCCGCTGTCGTTCGTCGACACGCTGGAGCTGCGTCCCGTGTCCAACCGGGTGAACAACGTGCGCAACAACGGCCCGGAGCTCATCGCCCGCGCCGAGCAGGCGCAGCCGCTCGACGAGAGCGCCCTGTTCGAGCTGCCGAAATGACGCGCATCGAGATCGAGACCTCCTTCGGTCCCGCACGGGCCGAGCTGCACTGTGCCGAAGAGGGCGTCGCGGTGCTGATGCTCGGCCACGGCGCCGGCGGCGGCACGTCGGCGCCGGACCTGGTCGCGGTCACCAGGGCGGCGCAGGCCGTCGGCGTGCACGTGGTGCTGGTGGAACAGCCGTACCGCGTCGCCGGGCGCCGCGCGCCGGCGCCGGCCAGGCAGCTGGACGAGTCCTGGCTGACCGTCGCCGACGAGATCACCGCCCGCTTCGACGGGTTGCCGCTGGTGTTCGGCGGCCGCTCGTCCGGCGCGCGCGTGGCGTGCCGGACGGCTTCGGAGGGGCAGGCGGTGGCGGTGCTGTGCCTCGCGTTCCCCGAGCACCCGCCTGGCAAGCCGGAGAAGAGCCGTCAGGACGAGCTCGACGGCGTCGAGGTGCCGGTGCTGGTACTGCAGGGGGAGAACGACCCGTTCGGCCGCCCGGAGCCGCGGCCGCACCACGAGCTCGTCGTGCTCGCGGGCGACCACAACCTCAAGGCCGACCTCGAAGGCGTCTCACGCGCGGCTGCCGAGTGGCTGGAGCGTGTCCTGCGGCCGCTGGCCTAGCCTGCGCCAGGCGTACTGGGCCGTCACCAGCGCCAGTAGCGGGCCCCACAGCAGCAAAGGCGCGTAACAGCAGGCCATCACCACGCCGTAACCCGCACCGGATTCGAAGCTGCCCGCCGACATGGTGAGCCCCGCTTCCTCCCAGCGGAACGCCGACGAGATCGTGAGCACGGTCACCGCGATCGCGCCCGAAGCCGCCGGCACGATCGCGGTGATCGGGTGGATCCCTTTACCTCCAAGGAAAGGGATCCAGCGCGGCCAGACCTCGCCCCATGGCCGTACCAGTCCGAGTGTCAGAAAGGCGAGTGCTTCAGCGAAAACGCTGAGCCCGAACACGTAAGCCGTTCCCCAGCCGGGAATGCCGAATTCGGCGAGTCCCTTTTCGGTGAAGCCGACCGGGATCCGCAAACCCATGGCGATTCGCCAGAGTCCAGAAGGCAACGTCGTCAGCAGCGCGGCATGCGCGCACCAGGTGGCCCAGCGTGGTACTTGCTTCATGGCAAGGAGAATTCCGCACGCGAAGGCCGCGATCCTCCCGCTGGAGGACCGATCGGCTCACCCCTGGGAGGGAGTCACCCGGCGATGGGCGCGACGACCGCGTTGGTCAGCCGCACGAGATCGGCGGGCGCGAGTTCGACCTCCAGGCCGCGGCGCCCGGCCGAGCAGTACACAGTGGTGTGTGCTTCGGCGGACGCGTCGATGACCACGGCCAGCCTGCTGCGGTGCCCGAGCGGCGAGATACCGCCGAGCACGTACCCGGTCGCGCGCTGAGCCGCGACCGGATCGGCCATTTTGGCCTTCTTGCCGCCCGCCGCCGCCGCGAGTGCCTTCAGGTCGAGCTGGCCGGTGACCGGCACGACACCCACGGTGAGCTTGCCGTCGACCTCGGCGACCAGTGTCTTGTAGACCCGCGCCGCGTCGATGCCGAGCACCTCGGCCGCCTCGGTGCCGTAGGACTCGTGGCGGGGGTCGTGGTCGTACGCGTGCAGGGTGTGGGCGATCTTCTGCTTCGTCAGCAACGCGGTCGCGGGGGTGCCCTTGCCAGCCATGTGCGGAAGCTTACTTTCGGCCGGGAATGCTTCTTGGGGCACGGATGTTGAACCGGACGTGCAGACAACCCTCGCTAAGCCAAGCCGCGCGAAGTCGTACCGCGTATCCTCGACGCAGTCGCATGCGCGTCCGCGCATCGACGCGCCTTGGGAAGGGAAAGTTTTGCCGAGCACGCAGGACCCCGCGGTGCCCGATTCGGGGGACAAGCAGCGCGCCGAGCGTTTCGAAAGGGACGCCATGCCGCTGCTCGACCAGCTCTATTCGGCCGCCATGCGGATGACCCGCAACCCGGCCGACGCCGAAGACCTGGTCCAGGAAACCTACTTGAAGGCGTACGCGGCTTTCGCGTCCTTCAAGGAGGGCACCAACCTCAAGGCGTGGATGTACCGCATCCTCACGAACACCTACATCAACGGCTACCGCAAACGTCAGCGGCAGCCGATCCAGCAGCCGACCGAGGAGATCACCGACTGGCAGATCGCCAAGGCCGAGAGCCACACGTCGAGCGGTCTGCGCTCGGCCGAGGTCGAGGCCATGGACAACCTGCCGGACGCCGATGTCAAGGCCGCGCTGCAGAAGCTGCCGGAGGAGTTCCGGCTCGCCGTGTACCTCGCCGACGTCGAGGGCTTCGCCTACAAGGAAATCGCCGAGATCATGGACACCCCCATCGGGACCGTGATGTCCCGCCTCCACCGCGGTCGTGCGCAGCTGCGTGAGCTGCTCGCGGACGTGGCCCGCGAACGTGGTTTCATCCGTTCGGGCAAACGCGAGGAGGTGGCCGGGCGATGAACGACGTCTGCGGCTCGAACGACCCCGACGACAAGGTCAACTGCGACGAGGCGCTCGCCGAGATCTACCTGCTGCTCGACAAGGAGTGCAGCGCCGCGCACGAGGCGGAGCTGCGCAAGCACCTCGACCGGTGCCCGCCCTGCCTCGAGGAGTACGGCATCGACGAGCAGCTCAAGCAGCTCCTGCACCGCAAGTGCGGCGGCGAGCACGCGCCGGAGGACCTCAAGGAGCGGCTCAGGGCGTCGATCCGCAAGACGGTCGAATCGCGTGGCGGGCTGACCATCGAACGCACCGAGATCAGCATCGAGCGCGAGTAGCGCCCGTGACTTGAAAAGGCCCCCTCACCAGCTTGGTGTGGGGGCCTTTTCGCAACGCCGGGACTCAGGCGTTGGGCTTCTTGCCGTGGTTCGCGCCGTTCTTCTTACGGTCGCGACGCTTGCGGGCACGCTTCGACATGCTCACTCCTTGGTGCTCTGGTCAACCCCACCAGTGTGACAGGTGCCTTTCGGGTGGTTGGATCGGGTGATGCTCAAGGACATCCCCGCCGAGATGGTCGGCAACGTGATGAAGGTCGTGGTGAAACCCGGCGACATCGTCGAGGCAGGCGCGATGGTGGTGATCCTCGAGTCGATGAAGATGGAGATCCCGGTGCTCAGCGACTACGCGGGCACGGTCGTCGAACTGCGGGTCGGCGAGGGTGACCATGTCCAAGAAGGCGCCGTTCTAGCGAAGATCGAGGTCGCGTAGCCCTATGTCCACACTGGCCGAGCTGCTGGCGGAGAACACGAGACTGTCCGGCGAGGCCGCCGATCACCTGCAGACGGTGGTCGCCGAGTGGCAGCTGCTCGCGGACCTCTCGTTCGCGGACTTCCTGCTCTGGGTGTCCGTCACCGAGGAACTGCACGCCGGCGGTGGCGACTTCGTGTGCGTCTCGCACGCGCGCCCGACCACCGCGCCGACCGCGCATCCCGAGGACGTCGTCGGCACCCGGTTCACCGTCGAGGAGCATCCGCAGCTGGCCAAGGCCATGCGTGAGGGCCGGATCTGCCGCGAAGAGGACCCGCACTGGTACCGCGACCTGCCGATGCGCCGCGAAGCCGTGCCGGTGACGTTCGGTGGCAAGGTGATCGCCGTGCTCAGCCGCGAGACGAACCTCGCGCAGCCGAGGGTCCCGTCGCCGCTCGAGATCGCGTACCTGGGCAGTGCGGGCGATTTGTGCCAGATGATCGTCGACGGGACGTTCCCGAGCCGCGACAATCAGACGGACACGCACACCAGCCCGCGCGTCGGCGACGGCCTGATCAGGCTCGACGCGGCGGGCACGGTCGTGTTCGCCAGCCCGAACGGGCTATCGGCGTATCACCGGATGGGGCACGAGAGCGACCTCGTCGGCACCCGGCTGGCGCCGCTGACGCGCTCGCTGATCCGCGACCCGTTCGACGCGACCGAGGTGTCGCACCGGATCATCGAGGCGCTCGACGGCAAGCCGAGCAGCCGTACCGAGGCCGATTCGCGGCGCGGCGCCGTGGTCCTGTTCCGCGCGCTGCCGCTGCGGCCGTCCGGTCAGGCGGCGGGCGCGCTGGTGCTCGTGCGTGACGTCACCGAGGTCAAGCGCCGCGACCGGGCGCTGCTGTCCAAGGACGCCACGATCCGCGAAATCCACCACCGGGTGAAGAACAACTTGCAGACGGTAGCCGCGCTGCTGCGTCTGCAGTCACGCCGGACGTCCAGCGAGGAGGCGCGGCTCGCGCTGGCGGAGTCGGTGCGGCGGGTGACGTCGATCGCGATGGTGCACGAGGCACTGTCGATCTCCGTCGACGAGCGGGTGGACCTGGATCAGCTGCTCGACAACGTGCTGCCGATGGTCGGCGAGGTGGCGACCGCGGAATCGCGGGTGAGTTTGTCACGTACGGGCTCGTTCGGGGTGGTCGTCGCCGAGATCGCGACCCCGCTGGTGATGGTTTTGGCCGAGCTCGTGCAGAACGCCATCGGCCACGCGTTCCCGGACGGGCGGCCGGGCAAGGTCGATCTGGTCGTCGAACGCTCGGCGCGCTGGCTCGATGTGGTCATCCGGGACAACGGGCGCGGTCTGCCGTCCGGTTTTTCACTCGAACGAAGCGACGGCCTCGGTCTGCAGATCGTGCGCACGCTCGTCGAGTCGGAGTTGCGGGGCTCGCTTTCGCTGCGCGGCCCGCGCTCCGGGGGGACCGAGGCCGCGCTGCGCATTCCGCTCTCGCGCCGCGTTTAAGGGGTCGTGAGTGTTTTGGCCGGTTAGAACCGGTCAAAACACTCACGACCTCCGGGCACGTTTAAGGCCCGGCACCGAAGAGAAGAGGTGCCGGGCCTAGAGAACGGTTCCGCGGGAGGACTTTGGCAAGTCCCGGGTGGCTTCACTGGGCCGCTATCAGGCGGTTGTGAGCCTCTTGTTAAGCTCAAGCCGGGTAGGTATCACCTCAAGTGGGGTGAGCGCAAGGTCACTCCACCGAAATTACCAACTTCGGCTTGGGTTATGCGATTTAGGCGATGCTACGGGTGCCGATGTGCGTACGGCGGCGCTTGAGAGCGCGTCGCTCGTCTTCGCTCATCCCGCCCCACACGCCTGCGTCCTGTCCACTGGCAAGAGCCCAGGAGAGACAGTCGGAGGCGACGGTGCAGCGGTGGCACACGGTCTTCGCCTGAGCTACCTGCGACAGAGCGGGCCCACTGGTCCCCACGGGGAAGAACAGCTCGGGGTCCTCGTCTCGGCAGGCCGCGTCGTGGCGCCAGTCCATGTTTCTGAGCTCCTAACAACAGCGCGGGAGAGGCCGCGCCATAGATCGTCATGGCGGTCGTTTTTTGGGGTGCTTGTGAATGCTTTCACGAGACACCGCTTTCGACAAGGGTTTTCTGGAGATCGGTGAGTCAGCTCACCCGGCCGAGTTACCTCTCTGACCTGCGGTTTCGTCCTGAAACCGCGTTCAGAGGGGAAGGCCGATGCGGTGAACGGAGCTTTTGTGTCGACGAGCGGCTGTAACACTTTGCCGCAGACGATCAGCCACCGGCCGTCCCGAGTGACCGTCAGACTCTGACTGTCACGGCGTTCGGCACGCTGATGAACTCCACCCGGGTCCGCTGGCCGACCAGGTCCCCGTCTACTTGGAAGTTTACCGGCTCAGCAGCGTCTATGCGGATGATCGGCAGGTCATCGTGACGCACGACGCGCCTGCCTTTTTGGTTCCCTTTGGCGCTGAGCGCACGGCGTAAGGCCTTGAACACGGTGGGCACACCGAGACCGTTCAACGCGAACAGGCCCAGCCCGCCGTCGAACGAGCACTCCTTGTTCAGGTGCACCGGCCGCTCACCGAGGTAACTCCACGGATCGGTGTTCGACACGAACGCCGTGACCACCTCTCGCGGCTCTTCACCTGGTACGCGCACGGTCAGCTTCGGCCTGCCCAGCGGCGGCCGGAAGTGGGAGGCGATGGCAGCACGCATATACAGCCCCGAAGTGGTCTGCTTGCCGCGCTTCTTCGCGACGCGGGCGACGACGTCGGCGTCCCAGCCCATGCCCGCGTTGAAGGTGAACCAGTGGCCGTCGGCCAGCCCGAGCCCGACCTGGCGGCTGGTGTCCTCTTCGATGGCGCGCAGCAGCTGGTGGGTGGCCTCGACGGGGTCGGGGGAGATACCGAGCGCGCGGGCGAACACATTGGCAGAGCCGCCCGGCACGACACCGAGCATCGGGAGGCGGCCGATCTCGGCGGGATCGCCGTCGGCGTCGGCCAGCAGGCCGTTGACGACCTCGTTGACCGTGCCGTCGCCGCCGTGCGCCACCACCAGGTCGAGGCCGTCACGAGCCGCGGACCTGGCCACCGCCATCCCGTGGCCGCGATAAGCCGTCTCCACGACCTCGAGCTTGACCTGGCTCGCGAGCGCATGGGCAAGCACGTCCCGGCCACCGGCGGTGGTCGAGGTGGCCTGGGGGTTCACGATGAGGACGGCACGCACTACCCGAGAGTAAGTGACGGCGCCACGGGCGGGGGAATCTCGGACGCCCATGGTGACGAAGTCCTCAAGTCACATCTGGATGCGCGATAACGACCCTGTGGCGGGCAGTCCTCCATCTGTCGATGACATCCGCTGTCGTGACAAGTGCACCCGGGCCGACCGCCCGCTCATCAGACGACACCCTGAATACTGACTCGCGAACGGCCGCGCGAAAACGGCCGACCGGGTGGCTTACGATCAGTTGCGCTCACGCACGGTCACCCGCCCAGGTGAGGCCCCCGTGCGCAAGGTAAGCAGTTGGGAAGGCGACGCACCCGTGCCGTTTACGGACAAGTTCTCCCCGGCGCCGCGCGAGGTCCGAATCGCGGGCGTGATCACCGCGCTCCCCGGTCTCGCGATGGTCGTGCTGGCGGTGCTCCTGCTGGTGAAAACCAGCGAGAGCAGTGGAAACAACCTGCTGGCCGAGGTCGGCTACTACGCGGTGCTCGGCGCGGGCACCATCGCCTGCGGCGCCGGCCTGCTACTGGGCAAGACCTGGGCGCGTTCCCCGTCGGTCGTCGTCGCGCTGATCATGATCGGCGTCGGCTGGTACCTCGCGGGACCGTCCGGCCAGCCGGGACCGGGCGTCCCGATCGGACTGCTCGGCGTGCTCGTGCTGGTGCTGCTGTTCCGCCGCGCCTCCCGCGCCTGGGTCCTCGGCCTGCGCGACGGCGAGACCGAGGAAGAGGCGGCCGAGCGTGACGGCGCCGCCGGCCGAGCCGCCCGCCGCGAACGCGACGAGGACTGAGCCCACCCCCGCTCACCTGGCCCACGCGGTCGCTCACCCCGCCCTGGCGACCGCCAACCGCCCCACTGGGGCATCCGTCAGGTCCCGGCCTGGGAAAAAAATCCCAATGTGGCATTGGTCAGGTTTCAGCACGCCAATGTGGCTTTCGTCAGCTCTGGGCTGACGAAAGCCACATTGGGATTTTTTGGCTGGGTCAGGGGCGGGCGAGGGCTTGGAGGGGGCCGTCGGCCAGGCGGTAGACCGTCCACTCGTCCATCGGGGTCGCGCCGAGTGCTTTGTAGAACTCCGTGGCCGGGTTCCAGTCGAGTACTGACCATTCGAGGCGCTCGAGGCCGCGGTCGACGCATTCCTCGGCGAGGGCCGCGAGGAGTGCCTTGCCGAGGCCGGAGCCGCGGTGTGACTCGCTGACGTAGAGGTCCTCGAGGTAGATGCCGTGCACGCCGCGCCAGGTCGAGAAATTGAGGAACCAGAGCGCGCAGCCGACGACCTCGCCGTCCTCTTCCGCGACGTGGCCGAACAACGCCGGCGCGTCGGAGAAGAGGGCCTTGTGCAGCTGGGCCGGGGTGAGGTGGCAGTCCTGCGGGGCCTTCTCATAGTCGGCGAGCTCGTGGCAGAGCTGTACCACCGCGTCCACATCGGACTCGCGGATGCGGCGGATCCTGTTGTCGGGCAAGGAAACTCCTAGCTGGGCGGGATGTTGAGGTGGTCGATCTGGGGTACGCCGCGTTCGTCGCCGAGTACGGTGATCGAAGCGGGGTCCACCGCGAAATGGACGCCGGACACCGCGGGCAGCCCGACCCAGCGCGTCACCAGTACGCGGCTGAAGTGGCCGTGCCCGACGGCGATCACGTCGCTGCCGGCGGCGCGGAAGCGGGCGATCACCGCGTCGGCGCGGGCGGCGACTTCGGCGGCCGACTCGCCGCCGGGCACCGGGTGGGTCCAGACGGTCCAGCCGGGGACGGTCTCGCGGATCTCGTCGGTGGTGATGCCTTCGTAGTCGCCGTAGTCCCACTCGGCGAGGTCTTCGGTGGTCTCGGTCACCGTCAGGCCGGCGAGCTCGGCCGTGCGGAGCGCGCGCTGGCGCGGGCTCGACCAGACGAGCGGTGGCTTTTCGGTGAGCCGGACGGCGCGTGCCTGGTCTTCGCCGGTCGGGGTGAGCGGGATGTCGGTGCGGCCGGTGTGCTTGCCGGCGGCCGACCATTCGGTCTGCCCGTGCCTGAGAAGGAAAAGTCGGTGACCCACGTTTGCGAATATAGCCGCCCGTCTGCTTAGCTACTCGTGAGTAACAAGGGAGGCGCGATGACTTCGACCTACGCGTTGTGGACCAAGCTCGCGGCCAAGCCGGGCGGCAAGCAGCTGTTCTCGGCCGCGATGTGCCTGCGAGTGCCCTATTTCCGGACGATCGTGCCTTCGGTGAAGGAGATCAAGCCCGGCCGCTGCGAGGTCACTTCACCCAAGTGGTGGGGTGTCTACAACCACATCGGCACCTACCACGCGATCGCCGCCTGCAATCTGGCCGAGATCGCGATGGGCATGCTCGCCGAGGCCACGGTGCCGCCGACGCATCGCTGGCTGCCCAAGGGGATGACGGTCAACTACGTGGCCAAGGCGGAGACGAGCCTGCGCGCGGTGGCGGAACTTCCGTCCATTCCGGACTTCGGCGACGAAGGCTTCGAACTGCCCGTCCCCGTCACCATCACCGACACCGCGGGCAAGCCCGTCGTCACGGCCACGATCACCATCTGGGTCACGCGTAAGGCTTGAATCCCACGTAGCTGGTCTCTTCGAACACGGCCGTCGACGGCAGCCCCAGCGCGTGGTTCGCCAGCCAGGGGAACGGGCCGCGTGCGGCGGGCAGCGCCATCGCCTCGTCGATCACGCTGAACTTGACCACGAGCGGATTTGTCGACAGCACTTCGGTTTTCCCGACTTGCTGGACGACCGAGTGGATCGGCTTCTTCAGGCTGTCGACGGTCGCGCCGCCCGGCACGAGTGGTCCACGCAGTGTCGCGTAGAGGTTCAGTTCGCCTTTGCGTTCCTCTGTGGACTCGAAGTCGGAGTAGCCGCCGTAGTGCAGCTGGATCGTGGTGCCCGGCAGCTGGGGCACGGGTGCGGGCGCGTGCTTGAGCGTGCTGAAGACCTGGGCGAACTTCCCGTCGAGCTTGCCCTCGGCGAAAGTCATCCTGATCTCGCCGAGCGAGAGTCCGTTCACCTTCCCGAAAGACAAAGTTCCTTGGGAGATAAAGGTTTCACAGCGCCATTCGGCCGGGTTCGCGCCGGACGGCAGCGCGGGGCAGTCGGAGAAATCGAAGGTCGGCAGCGGGTCGGCGGCAGCGGTTCCGGTGGCGAGCGCGAGCGCGGACAGGGTGGCGGCGGCGAGCGCGGCGAGTTTCATGCCGACAGCCTGGTCTGCCGGTGACGTCGGACACATCCGGGAAGTTCCCCAAGGGAGACCCTGGATACAGTCTGCCGGTGGCCCGGATAAACGGCGTTAACTCACTGACCCGCAGGCGATTCCTCGGCACCGCCGCGCTCGGCACCGCGGCCGCGTTCGGCCTGACCTCGATCTCGGCGAGGCAGGCCGGCGCGTCGCTGCCGGATTTCGTGCCCGCCGTGGTGATCGGCACCGGCTACGGCGCGGCGGCGACCGCGTTGCGGCTGGGCGAGGCCGGAGTTTCGACGCTGATGCTGGAGATGGGCCGTCTCTGGAACGAGCCCGCGGCGGACGGCAAGGTCTTCAGTGGCATGCTCGCGCCCGATCGCCGGTCGATGTGGTTCAAGAGGCGCACCGAGGCGCCGCTCGCCTCGTTCCTGTGGCTCGACATCGCGAACCGCGACATCCCGCGCTACGCCGGTGTGCTCGATCGTGTCCACTTCGGAGACATGTCCGTCTACCTGGGACGCGGGGTCGGCGGCGGCTCGCTGGTGAACGGCGCGATGGCGGTGACGCCGCGCCGCGACTACTTCGAGGAGATCCTGCCCTCGGTCGACGCGGACGAGATGTACGGCAAGTACTTCCCGCGCGCCAACGCGGCGCTGGGCGTCAACCACGTCGACCGCCAGTGGTTCGAGACCTGCCGGTCCTACGCGTACGCGCGGGTTTCCCGCAAGGCCGCGGCGAAGGCAGGACTCGGCACGACGTTCATCCCGGGCGTCTACGACTTCGAGTACCTCAAGCGCGAAGAGGCGGGCACGGTGCCGCGCTCGGCGCTGGGCTCCGAGGTCATCTACGGCAACAACCACGGCAAGCGTTCACTGGACAAGACGTATCTCGCCGCCGCACTCGGCACCGGCAACGTCACCATCCAGACACTGCACGAGGCGCGCGAGATCATCCGGCAACCGGACGGCCTGTACACGCTGGTGGTGCGCGAAATCGACGAGAACGGCACGGTGCTCGGGACGAAACATGTCAGCACCCGGTATCTGTTCCTGGGCGCCGGCAGTATCGGCTCGACCGAATTGCTGGTGCGCGCGCGGGAGACCGGCAGGCTGCCGGAGCTGAACGGCGAGGTCGGCCGGGGCTGGGGCACGAATGGCAATGTGATGCTCGGCAGGGCGAATCACCTTTGGGACCCGACTGGATCGCTTCAGTCGGCGATGCCGGTACTGGGGATCGACAACTGGAGCGATACAGAAAACCCGGTTTTCGCCGAAATCGCGCCGGTGCCCGCCGGGATCGAAACCTGGGCGAGCCTCTATTTGGCCATCACGAAGAACCCGGAGCGCGGGTATTTCAGCTATGACGCGGCGAGCGACTCGGCGAAACTGCACTGGTCCGGCGCGCAGGGACAGCGGTCGATCGACGCCGCGAAGTCGCTTTTCGACCGGATCAACCGCGCGAATCTGACGGTCTACCGGCACGATCTGTTCGGCGACACGCGCGCGTTCGAAAACCGGTTCACCTATCACCCGCTCGGGGGACTGGTGCTGGGCAAGGCGACCGACGCCTACGGGCGCGTGCGCGGCTACGACAACCTCTACGTCACCGATGGTTCGCTGATCCCCGGCAGCACCGGGGTGAACCCGTTCGTGACGATCACCGCGCTCGCTGAGCGGAACATCGAGCGGGTGATCGCCGAGGACCGGATCGGCTAGCCGCGCAAGCTCTTGTAGTGGGTGACGCAGTCTTCGTAGTTCGGCAGGATTCCCTGGTCCAGCGCCTCGGCGAGGGTCGGGGCCGAGAGGTCCTTCTCCGACAGGATCGCCTCGATGTCCGACGGCCACGGCAGCCCCAAAGTCTCATCCAATGGGGTGATTCCGTGCTCGGCGCCCGGCCGGTAACCCTCGGAGCACAGGTAGCTCATCGCGGTGTTCTCCTCCAGCGCGACGAACCCGTGGCCGATGCCCTCGGCGACGTACACCGCGCGGAAGTCGACCGTGTCGAGCCGTACCGCGTCCCACTGGCCGAACGTCGGCGAGCCGACGCGGAGGTCGACGACCACGTCGAGCAGCGCGCCCTGCGGGCAATACACGTACTTCGCCTGGCCCGGCGGGGTGTCGGAGAAGTGGATTCCGCGGATGGTGCCGCGCCGGGAAATGCTGTGGTTGGTCTGGGCCAGCCGAAGCGGATGGCCGACCGCCTCGAGGAACGCCGGTTCCTGAAATGGGGCCACGAAAAGGCCCCGGTTGTCGGGAAAGGTTCGCGGGGTGAACTCGAAGGCGTCCCGCACGGTCAATTCGCGCGCCTGCATGGCGCTTACCCTATCGAGGGATAAATAAGCCGGACAGACGTCTTGCTATCCAACCCCTGCACCCCTAACTCCTGTGACATGAACCGCACCGCGGGGTCACATCGGGATTCGCGCCTGCCACAATGGTCTTACCGCCGCGTCGGCGGCCATCGCCTCACCCTGGCACCGATGGCCGATTCGACGCACTAGCCGACAGGCCGGCGCTACCGCGCTGGGCTGCCGTGCAGGAGACCGTCGCAAATCCCCCCTGCCTGCAGTCCCAGGAGAAGTTTTGACCATGACAGGAATCACGATGAACGACCAGATCCGCACCGACACCGCCCCGGTGACGGATGCGGAGATCTTCCGTGGGCACGAGGGTGGCAAGCTCTCGGTCTCGGCCACCCGCCCGATCTCGGACGCGCGTGACCTCTCGATCGCGTACACCCCTGGTGTGGCCAAGGTCTGCACGGCGATCGCGCAGGACGCCGCGAAGGCGAAGCAGTACACCTGGGCGGACAGGCTGGTCGTCGTGGTGAGTGACGGGACCGCGGTGCTCGGCCTCGGTGACATCGGCGCGAGTGCCTCGCTGCCGGTCATGGAGGGCAAGTCGGTCCTGTTCAAGACCTTCGGCGGTCTCGACTCGATCCCGCTGGTGCTCGACACCACGGACGTCGACGAGATCGTCGAGACACTCATCCGGCTCCGGCCGTCGTACGGCGCGGTGAACCTCGAGGACATCTCGGCGCCGCGCTGCTTCGAGATCGAAGACAAGCTCAAGGAAGCGCTCGACTGCCCGGTCATGCACGACGACCAGCACGGCACCGCGATCGTGGCGCTGGCCGCGCTGCGCGGGGCGAACCTGGTGCTCGGGCGGGACATCGGCGCCGAGCGCGTGGTGGTCTCGGGTGCGGGCGCCGCCGGTGTCGCGTGCGCGAAGATCCTGCAGGCCGCCGGGGTCGCCGACGTGACCGTGCTGGACTCCAAGGGGATCATCTCGCAGGGCCGCGCCGGGCTGAACCCGATCAAGGAGCAGCTGTCGCTTACGACGAACAAGGCCGGGCTGCAGGGTGGCCTGCGCGAGGCACTAGAAGGCGCGGACGTGTTCCTCGGCCTCTCGGGCGCGTTGATCGACGAGTCGTTGCTCGCCGGGATGGCGGATGACTCGATCGTGTTCGCGCTGTCGAACCCCGACCCGGAGGTGCACCCGGAGGTGGCAGCGCGGTACGCCTCGATCGTCGCGACCGGGCGCAGTGACTTCCCGAACCAGATCAACAACGTGCTGGCGTTCCCCGGCGTCTTCCGTGGCGCGCTGGACGCTGGTGCGCGCTCGATCACCGAGAACATGAAGCTGGCGGCGGCCGACGCGATCGTGGCCGTGGCCGCGGACGACCTCGCGGCCGACCGCATCGTCCCCAGCGCGCTGGACCCGCGCGTCGCGCCCGCCGTGGCCGACGCGGTGGCCAAGGCGGCCGTGGCCGACGGCGTTTGCGGCTGAGACCCTGCTTTCGGGCTCGTGAGTGGTATTGCCGGTTCTAACC